>NZ_JAGPYA010000103.1:0-11394 GCF_018070245.1 Micromonospora sp. M61
GGCGACCGCGGCGAGGGATTCCGCTGCCGACTGAGCTCGAACCGGCGACCCGGGCCGCCGGCTCACCCACCACCGGGACGGAGACGTCCCGGCCCGACCGCAGGGTGAGCCGGCGGGTCAGGCAGCCAGCGCGGTGGCGAGTCTGCGGGCCTCGGTCACCAACCGGCTCGTGCCGCCGCGCGCCACCACGTCACCCAGCCCCGGCACCTCGATGAGCAC
The DNA here is from genome assembly GCF_018070245.1 of Micromonospora sp. M61. Classification (NCBI taxonomy): domain Bacteria; kingdom Bacillati; phylum Actinomycetota; class Actinomycetes; order Micromonosporales; family Micromonosporaceae; genus Micromonospora; species Micromonospora sp. M61. The sequence continues at coordinate 220 of NZ_JAGPYA010000103.1, forward strand.
ACCGGTCGCAGCGGCCGCCTCGGCCGCCAGATTGAGCAGGTCGGGCGTGCCGCGAGGTGGGGTGGGTGCGGCCAGCAACGGTGGCAGCGCGGCGGCGAGCAACCGCCAGACGCTCAGGCGGGCACCGGCCGCCATCGCGTCACGCAGCGGTGTCGCCACCCGGGTCAGCGTCAGCTGGCCGTCCGCCGCCAACACGCCCAACTGGCCACCGACACCGGGAGAATCGAGGTCGCCGGCGGCTGCCAGCATCAGTAGGGCGTCGAGGGCGGCCACCCGGTCCACCTCGTGCCGGGCACACAGCCCGTACGCCAGCGCCAGGTCGAGCGCCGGGCCGCCCTCGCCGGTGCACTCGGCGAGCACCGGCAGGACCATGGCGAAATCCCGGGCGTCCTCCTGCGCGGCGCTGGCGATTTCAGGCAGGAGGTGGGCGGCGACCAGGCCCCGGTGCCCCGGCAGCAGCGCTGGCCACAGGTTGCTCCAGCGGTGCGGCCCTCGTCCGATCGGGTGCGCCGGCACGGTGAGGAGTCCGAGCGGGTCCGCTGCGCCCTCGGGCGGGGCGCTCGTGACGACGTTGCGTCTGCGCTCACGCCGGCCGACGGTGACCACCTCGTGGACCGGTGCCGGCAGGGCGTCGCCGCGCAGCCAACTGGCCAGTTCGTCGCCGGCCGGGGTGCCGAGCGCGGCGGCCCGGGTCGCCAGCGCCTCGTCCACGCCGACGGGCAGCCGCAGCAGGGCCTGGGTGAGATCCCACCGCCACACCGGACGGTCCCCGAGTGCGGCCAGCCGTTCATAGAGCGCGGTCGCGTCGAGGGCCCCGGTGACGGACGTCGGGGCGGCCAGCAGCCCGGGGTCGTTCCGTCCGTCCAGGCGCTGCCCGATCTCCGCGATCCGGGCGCAGTAGACCAGCGTGAGCGCGGACCCGTGGGGCGGCTCGACCGCCGGCCGGTTCCGGAACGGCCGCATCGTCCGGGTCAGTGACTGGCTGAGAATTCTGGACCACTTGTCGCGTCGGGTGGCCGCCTCGCCGGGTGCGGCGGCGGCCAGCAGAACGCCGTTCAGTTGGACCAGGACGTTGAACTCCGCCCACTCGTGGTCCCAGGCACCCACCTCGGCCCGCCGCAGCACCGGCAGTAGGGCGGTGGCCAGCCGGTCCCGGTCGGTGGTGGTCAATCGGACCAGCCCGTCGAGGACCCGCTCCAGGGTCGACGAGGGCCAGCGCTGGGCGTGCAGCACGGCGACTGCCTCGACCAGTTCGTCCACCTCGGTGATCGGTGACGGAGCGGGTGCGGGCGACACCGGCGGGGGCAGCTCGTCGTCGGCCACTGCCACGGTGACCGTGGCGACCAGCCGATGGCCGTGCCGCTGCGCCAACGTCGCCGCGCGGTCGCGCAGGTCGGCGGCGGGATGTTCGGCACCCGACGCGAGTGCCTCGGCGATGTCGGCTGCCCGCTCGGGGTTCTGCCGGGCCAGTCTGTCCAACCAGGACAGCTGCGCCCGCACCAGCACCTTGTCCGGTCGGCCCAACACGACCCGCGAGGCGTCCAGCAGCGACTCGAACTCCACCTCGCGGCCCGAGTCGCGCAGCGCCCGCTGCGCGAGGCCGGCCACCGGCCCCGGTCCGTCGGCGAGCAGCCGCAGGTACGTGCTCGCCCGCGCCGCCACCTCGTCCGGGCTGGGTCCAAGCTGCTCGTGCAGGGCGAGGAACGGACGCAACGCTCCGGGTCGGTCCCCGCGCAGGAGGCGGCCGAGAACCCCGTCCAGCAACGCCATCCGGTCGAGTCGACCCTCCATCGCGAGCGCCGCCAACGTCGGGGTCACCGCCTGCCCGGAGCCGGTGAAGGCCAGGTCCGCGCCGATCCCGTCGACCTCGAACAGGCGGGGCACCAGCGCGTCCAGGAACGGGTCGGCGCGCAGCCGGTCGAGCATCGGCACCTGCTGGCGCCCCTCGGCCGACCGCACCCACCACATCGAATGCGCCCAGCCGGCGACGAACGCGTCCCCGGTCGGCGGTGGCGCCTTCTCCGCCAGCAGCAGGTCCGCGATGAAGTGCCACCCGTCCCACGCTCGGCTGCGGGGCAGCCGCTCGGCCAGCCGGTACGCGAGGTCGGCCAGCCAGGGCACGCCCCGCTGCCGCGCTGCGGCGACCACCAGCTCGGAGTCGACGTCCTCCAACGTGACCGACCGCCGACCGAGCAGAGCCGCGGCCTTCGTCGCGGTGCTCAGCGTGCCCACGGCGGCCACCGCCAGCGCGGTCGCCTCCTTCCCCCACCACCAGTTGTCCCGCCGACTTCGGACGTGGGCGACCAGTTCGTCACCGAGCGCCCGCCGGGCCGGTTCGTCCAGCGTGTGCAGCGCTGCCTCGACGGTGCTCACGTCACCACGGATCAGCGCCCGGAAGAAGCCCGTCACGCCGTCACCTCCGCCACCATCGACACCGCGAGGGCATGCTTGCACGGGCCGCGTTGCCCCTGGTGCTTCGCCCACCACCGGCAGGTGCACGTGAAGCCCCCGTCGGGCAGTCGGCGTACCCGGTAGTCCTCGTCGCCGCTGCGTACCGTGGCATGATCGCCGTCGCGGCGGACCGCGCCCTGCTCGACCAGCGTGCGCGCGCCGACCAGCCGGGGGTTGTCCCGCTCGGCCCGGCCGGCGTCGTGCGGCATCACCCGGTGGAAGTAGCCGGCGTCCGCGACGTCGTAGCCGACCCGTCCGGCGGTGCCGAGCTGGGCCAGGGCCGCGCGGACCCGGTCGTCGGGCAGGCCGGCCGCCTCGGCCAGCGCGATGACGTCGATCGTCGGATCCCAGGAGAGCAGGGCGGAGACCAGCTCCGCGTCGTCGATCACCTCGTCACCGGCGAGCGCGAGCAGTGCGGCCCCCTCGCCGGAGAACCCCCGGTACGGCTCGGGTGAGAGGGTCAGTGACAGCCGCAGCGACCCGGTGTCCAGCTCCCACGTGCTCGGCACGGCCGGTGAACCGGTGCGCACCGTCGGCCCGTACACCCGCAGGGTGCGGGCGTGCCGGAGAAGCCCGCGCAGCGCCGCGAGCCGCCCCGCGCCGGCCAGACAGACCGCACCCGGCGCCGGGCGCGAGGTCAGTCGGAGGGTACGCCCGGCCGGGACCGCCCAGAGCACCGAACGATCGCTGCCCCCGGGCAGCCGACGCAGGAACGCCGCTGCCTCGGCGGCGGGGACCTCGGCGCGCGGCTCGAACCCGGCGGTGAGAACGTGCACCTCGGCGAAGCCACGCATCCAACGCCCCGGCAGCGGAACTTTCCGCTCCACCACCGCCGCCTCCATTGTGGAGACGGTGAGGTCGTTCGGGCCGACAGCCAGGTGCAGCGGCTCGATCCCACCCACCCGGGCGAGGGCCTCGCGCAGCGGCGGGTTGACGTCGACGTTGGTGGTGCCGTGCCCGACGACCTCGCCGTCGAAGCCGGCCGGCACCACGTCCATCCGGGCGTACACCCCGCAACAGCCGGAGAAGGACTCGAAACGCAGCCGGTTCCGGCTGCCGGTCACCACCGGATCGAGGCTCGCCGGGCTGACCGGCTGGTGGTAGCGGGTGCGGGCCACCTCGGCCACGGCGAGCAGCCCGGCGGCCGCCGCTGCCGGGGTGGTGAGAAACCCGGAGAAGAAGCGCGGGTTGGCCGCCGGGCCGCCGCTGGTCTGGAGGTCGAGGCCAGCGGTACGCAAGGCGGACGGCTGGAGATATCGGTACGTCTGAACGGCGTTCACGGCGCACACCGTAGAGCGACCGACCGACATCCGTTCCGGTGCTTGCCCGTCGCTGCCCTCCCGAACCGCCCCGCCGCCTCAGGAACGGCGGGGCGGGCCGTTCGCACCTCGTCGGGTCACCTGTCGCCAGCGGCGCGCTCACGGTCGGCCTCGGCATCCGCGGCACCGGTCGGGACCCGGTCGCCGTCGCGGGCCGCGTGGGACAGGTCCACGTCGGCACCGGTCCGGGCGGCGTCGGCCGCCGCGTCGTCCGCGCCGACAATCTCCCCGCCGCCGTCGGCGCCCACGCCGTCGTCGTCGATCAGCTGTTCAGAGCCGGCCAGTGCGATCGGTACGTACCTGGGATCGGTCATCTCGTCCTCCTCGGGGGATCCGGAACTTCCCTAAGCGCTACCCCGAGATCCGTTCCACACACCCCCGCCCATGCCACCGACGGGCTCACTGTCGGCTGGGTATCCGCGCCGGCCGGAGCGGGCTTGGCCGGGGTGAGGTTTCGGGCCGGGCACAGTGGGCACTGGCCGCTCATGACCGACCAGCGCGGACCACACCTGGACGATTCACTCGGGTTCCTGCTCAACGGCTACGCCTGGCTACCCGCCCTGGCGCGACGCGACGGTCGGTCCACCGTGCGAACCCGCGTGATGGGCCAGCCGGCACTCACGCTGCGCGGGCCCGACGCGGTGCGGTTCTTCTACGACGAGCGGCATGTACGTCGGCACGGGGCCATTCCGGAACCGGTACAGGGAACGTTGTTCGGCCACCGGGCCGTGCACACGCTCGACGGCGCGGACCACCGTCATCGCAAGGCGATGTTCCTGTCCCTGCTCACCGATCCGAGACGCGTCGCCGACCTGGTCGACCACGTCGGCGCGGCCTGGAACGAGGCGATCGCGAGCAGCGGCGACGGGCGACGCGTCGTGCTCTTCGACGAGGCGAGTCGCGTGATCACCAAGGGCGTCTGCGGCTGGGCTGGGGTTCCGGTCGACGACGCGGAGATCGCGCCGGTGGCCCGCGACCTGACCGCCCTGGTCGACGGCTTCGCCACAGTGGGTCCGCGACACTGGCGGGCGCGGCGCGCCCGTGGCCGGCGGGAGGACTGGCTGGCCGGGCTCGTCGAGCAGGTCCGCGCACATGTCGTCACCGCACCCGCGGGCTCCGTCTTCGAAGCGGTCGCCGGGCACCGCGACCGCGACGGCGAGCCCCTGGATCCCCAGCTCGCCGCGGTCGAGCTGCTCAACGTCATCCGCCCCACCGTCGCGGTGTCCTGGTTCGTGGCATTCACGGCCCACGCGCTGCACCGCTGGCCCGAGCACCGCGACCGGCTGCGCACCGGCGACGCCGCCTACGCGGTCGCGTTCGCCCACGAGGTACGCCGCTTCTACCCGTTCGCCCCGTTCGTGGGTGGCCGGGCCGTCACCGACCTGACCTGGCAGGGCCAGCATGTTCCCGCCGGGTCACTCGTGCTGCTCGACATCTACGGTCAGAACCACGATCCGGCGCTGTGGTCGGACCCGTACCGCTTCGACCCACAGCGATTCGTCGGGCGTGCTCCCGACCCGTACGAGCTCATCCCCCAGGGCGGGGCTGATCGGAGCACCGGGCATCGCTGCCCCGGCGAGGATGTCACAGTGGCTCTGCTCGCTGCCTTCGCCGGCTGGTTGGCGCGCCTGGACTACACAGTGCCCGAGCAGGACCTGACCATCTCGCTGCGCCGCATCCCCGCGCTGCCCCGCAGCCGATTCGTCCTGGCCGACGTGCGTCGGCCAGATCGGCCTGCCGAATTCGAACCGGTACGGCAGGCGACGCCGGACGCAGCAAGCTAGTCGGCGTGCGGCACTGCGGTCGCCGAGCACCGTTGGTCGGTCAGGCGGTGCCCAGTCGGACCATGAACTGGCAGCCGTCGGCGATGTTGCGCACCTCGACCCGACCTCCGTGCGCCTCCACGAGGCCACGAACGATGGCGAGACCGAGCCCTCCGGACGCCCCACCGTCGCCGGGCCCGGGGGTGCGGGCCGGTTCACCACGAAACGCGATGTCGAACAGCTGGGGAAGGTCGGCCGGTGGGATGCCGCCACAGGTGTCGGCAACGGACAGCCAGGCGTGCTCCCCCTCGCGGCCGGCCTCGATGCGGACGGTCCCGTCCTCCGGGGTGTAGCGGACGGCGTTCAGCAACAGGTTCGTCACCACCCGGGCCAGTTCCGGTTCGCTCGCGGCGACCATCGGCCATCCGGACTCGCTGGCGACCAGCTTGATCCGGCGAGCGTCGGCCAGCGGGGCGGTGCTTGCCAGCGCGTCCGAGACCACCTCGCCGAGCGGCACCGCCGTCAGCGACAACCGCAGCGCTCCCGCGTTGATCCGGGACAGCTCGAACAGGTCGTCGACGAGCCGGGTCATCCGGTCGGTCTCCAGCCGGATCCGCCGGTGGTACTCGTCGACCGTGTCCGGGTCACGGACCACCCGGTCCTCCAGCGCCTCGGCCATGGCCCGCAGCCCGGCGAGCGGCGTACGCAGGTCGTGCGAGACCCACGCGACCAGGTCACGCCGCCCCTTCTCCAGCTGTCGTTCCCGCTCGCGGGCCTGATCCCGCCAGACGGCGGCGAGTGCCAGTCGGCGGCCGAAGTGCCCGCCGACGGCGAGGCTGACCACGGCTGCGGCCGCGACGGTGATCAGCACCACCTCAAGATCATGTGGGGAGAGGAACATCGCCTCCGCGACCGCCATCACCCCGACGGTGACGGCGACGACCGTGGTGGTGAGCAGCACGCTGAGGTGCACGGTGATCGAGCTGCGCCGAAGCGCACGGAGCAGCACCGCGCCGACGAACCCGATGGCAAGTGCCGCGCCGAGAGAGATCGCAAAGATCAGCAGGAGGTCACGCATGGGCGGGCTCGTACCGGTAGCCGACGCCCCAGACGGTCACGATCCGCCGTGGATCGGCCGGGTTGGCCTCGATCTTCTCCCGCAGCCGGCGTACGTGCACTGTCACTGTCGAATGGTCGCCGAAGTTCCAGCCCCAGACCTGCTCCAGCAGTTCGGCCCGCCCGAACACCTGGGACGGGTGCCGCAGCAGGTGGACGAGCAGGTCGAATTCGCGCAGCGTCAGGGCCAGTTCGGTCCCGCCGAGGCGTGCGGTGCGGGACGCGGGGTGCACCACCAGCTCGCCGTCGGTCAGCGCCTCCGGTCGTTCGGGCGGCGGTTCACTGCCGGCACGACGGAGCACCGAACGGACCCGCAGCACCAACTCCCGGGGGGAGAAGGGCTTGGTCAGGTAGTCGTCGGCGCCGAGTTGCAGCCCGAGAATCCGGTCCGACTCGTCACCGCGCGCGGTCAGCATGATGATCGGTACGCCATCCGGACGGGCTCGCAGCTCCCGGCACACCTGTAGGCCGTTGACCCGGGGCAGCATCAGGTCGAGCACGACCAGGTGAGGTGCCTGCCGCTGCACCGCCGCCAGGGCCGCCTCCCCGTCCGCGGCGAGGCTCACCTGGAAGCCGTCGTTCTCGAGGTAACGACGGATGACGTCGCTCACGGTCTGATCGTCGTCGACCACCAGCACGCGCTGTGTCACGAACCTCCCCCGTTCCGGCCCGTCATTCCCCGCACGTCCATCGGCCCAGCGTAGCCACGCAGCGTGGTCCGCCCGCACCTGCAAAAGCTTGCGAGGTTCTTACGGCTGCGCGAGGAGGCCCGCGCGGGCTTCCGCGAGGTCATACGGTGACCGGAATGCGGATACTTGTCACCGGTGCGGCCGGATTCATCGGCTCACACGTCGCCGATCTGCTCACCGACCGCGGGGACGAGGTGGTGACCGTGGACGCGCTCCTGCCGGAGGCGCACGGTGCGACATCACCACCCTGGGCCGAGCGGCACGATCTCGTCGTCGGCGACATCCGTGACCTGGGACTACTGACCGGGCTGCTCGCCGGAGTCGACGCGGTGTGCCACCAGGCGGCCATGGTCGGCCACGGCGTCGACCCCGCCGACGCCCCCCGGTACGCCGCGCACAACGACCTCGGCACAGCCACCCTGCTCGCGGCGATGCACACCACCGGAGTACGCCGCCTCGTGCTGGCCAGTTCGATGGTGGTCTACGGCGAGGGCCGCTACCACTGCCCGACACACGACATCGTCCGGCCCGCCGGGCGCCGCGCCGTCGACCTGGCGGAGGGCCGGTACGAGCCGACCTGCCCCCGCTGTGACCGGGTGCTCTCCCCCGGTCTCGTGCCGGAGGACGCACCGCTGGAACCGCACAGCACGTACGCCGCCACCAAGCTGGCTCAGGAACACCTCGCCGCCGCGTGGGCCCGGCAGACCGGCGGGTCGGTCTGGGCACTGCGCTACCACAACGTCTACGGCCCGCGGATGCCCCGCGACACCCCGTACGCCGGGGTCGCGTCGATCTTCCGGTCGGCGCTGGCCGCCGGGCAACCGCCCCGGGTCCTGGAGGACGGGCGGCAACGGCGCGACTTCGTGCACGTCACCGACGTTGCCGAGGCGAACCTGCTGGCGCTGACGACACCGGCACCGGAGCCGCTGGTCCCGGTCAACGTCTGCTCGGGTGAGCCGCACACCGTCGGTGAGCTGGCCCACGAGTTGGCCAGCGCGATGGGCGGGCCGGCGCCTGTCACGGTCGGGGGCGGACGGGCGGCAGACGTGCGGCACGTGGTGGCCGATCCGGGCCGCGCGACCCGGCTGCTGGGTTTCACGGCCCGGACCGGTTTCGCCGCTGGCGTCGCCGACTTCACCACTGCGGTGATGCGGGCACCGGCGACGGTCAGGACACCGTCCACAGCAGGTGGTTGACGGCGAGCGCGGTCGCGGCCTGGGCCGCCAGCCACCACCGTCGGTGGCTGGCGGGCAGGTGCGCGGTGGCGACCAGCAGCCAGACGGTGAACGGTAACCAGATGCGCTCCACCTCGGCCTTGCTCAGAGCGGACAGGTCCGCCGCGAGCACGGCCACCGCCGCCGCGATGGGCAACCACACAGTGGGTCCGGCGCTGGCGAACCGCTGCCGGAGGGTCGCCCCGAGCGGACGGCCCGGCCCTCGGATCGGTACGGCCGCCACCGCCCGCCGTACCGCTGGCCCGACCACCGGGCCGGCCGAGAGCAGCAGAGCGGCCAGGTTCGCCCAGACCCAGTAACCGAAGGGACGTTCCGCCGCCCAGCCCTGGTAGTAACGACGTGCCACCAGCTGGTAGCCGTCCAGCCACCAGAAGCCGGCCAGGGTGAACACGACGACAACCGCCGCGACGGCTGCCGCCGCGAGCAGGAACACGCCGAGGCGGTCCCGGGCCCGGAGCAGCACCACGGTCACGGCGAGCACCCCGACCAGGACGAACCCGTACGACAGGTAGAGCGCGAGACCGAGCAGCAGGCCGCCGGGTACGGCCCCGCCTCGACCACCCACCGCCAGCAGCGCCAGCCCGGCCGCGACCACCGCGGCGAAGATCCCGTCCGCGGACGCGCCCACCCAGACCGCCCCCGGGAAGAGAATCAGGAACGGCCACACGGCCCGAGCCGCGCCCTCGGCGCCGAGCGCCCGCAACGTCACCGGAACCGACACCGAGACGGTGGCTCCGAGCAGCACACAGGCGAGCCCCGCGGCAGCCCCGCCGCCCAGACCGATCCGTTCCAACCCCACGAAGAACAGCAACGCGCCCGGTGGATGACCAGCGGTGTGCGTGGACCACGAATCGGGCTGGAAGTCGAGGATACGGGCGGCGAAGCCGGACAACATCGTGGCGACGTCCGTCACCCGGGGCACCTCATGCAGGTACTCGGCCTGCACGGTGAGCCGCTCGGTCAACCCGGCGGACCAGCCGTCCACCAGGGCCAGCGACAGTGTCCAGAGCACCGAGGCGAGGTATCCGACCGCCAGCAGCCACGGCCACCGTGTGTCGGTCGCCCAGCGCACGCCCCGCCAGACGACCAGTGCCGCGACGAGAAGGGCGGCGGGGGTGCCCACACCCAGATGGGGCTGCCAACTGGCGTAGAGCGGAGCCGCGTCAGCGTGCAGCCGCACGCCCCGATGGTTGAGCAGTGCCCCGACGGTGACGGCGGCGGCGAGCAGTGCCACCTCGGCACCGAGGACGATCAGGTCGGCGCGCCGGGATCGTCCCGGCCGGGTCATCGTGGTCATGGTGACGGCCGACGATACGACCTCCGACCAGCCACCCGACGGCCCGACGGTGAGACGTCAGGGACTCGTAAGACCCATTGCCGCGTAAGCGATTCGTAAGGCGGCACGGCGGTCCGATCGGCGCGTGGCGGGCCTAGCGTCGCCGGTATGCACACAACTATCGACGTGGTGCTGCCGTGTCTGGACGAGGCGGCCGCACTGCCTGCCGTACTGAGCGGGCTACCGCCGGGCTACCGCGCCCTCGTGGTCGACAACGGCTCCACAGATGGTTCGCCGGTCATCGCCGCCGAGTACGGCGCCCGGGTCGTGCACGAGCCGACACGCGGGTACGGCGCGGCCGTGCACACCGGCCTGCTGGCGGCGGACGCGGATCTGGTCTGTGTCCTCGACGCGGACGGCTCGTTCGATCCAGCCGAGCTGCCCAGGCTCGTCGCGGCGGTGCTCGACGGTCGGGCGGATCTCGCCGTCGGACGGCGGCGACCGGTCTCGGCGGACGCCTGGCCGTGGCATGCCCGTGCCGGCAACGCGCTGGTCGCGGCGCTGCTACGACGCCGTGGCGTGCCGGTGTACGACATCAGCCCGATCCGGGTGGCCCGTCAGGCAGCGTTGCTGCAACTCGGTGTCAACGACCGCGCGTTCGGCTATCCCCTGGAACTGCTGCTCCGCGCGGCCGGGGCGGGCTGGCGGATCGTCGAGCTGGACGTCGCGTACGCGCCCCGCGCCGCCGGCACCAGGTCGAAGGTCTCCGGGTCGGTCCGGGGCACCGTGCGGGCGGCCCGGGACTTCGCCGGAGTGCTGCGCGCCGGCATCGGAGGCGCCCGATGAATGTCCTGCTCCTGGTCGCGAAGGCGCCGGTCCCGGGGCTGGTCAAGACGCGGCTCTGCCCACCCGCTGATCCCACACAGGCCGCCCGGATCGCGGCGGCGGCGCTGCTGGACACCCTGGCGGCGGTGCGTGCCACCGCGTCGACCATTCCCGTGCTGGCGCACACCGGTCGGTTCGCCGACGCCGAGTCCGGCGCGGAGCTGACCGCCGCGCTGACGGGTTGGCACCTGATCCCGCAGCGCGGCGACACGTTCGCCGACCGCCTCGCCAACGCCCACGCCGACACCGCTACGGCCTTCCCCGACCGGCCGGTGCTGCAGATCGGCATGGACACCCCGCAGGTCACGCCGGTCCTGCTCACCGCCGCACTGGAGCGACTCGCCGAGCACGAGGCGGTGTTCGGACCAGCACTCGACGGTGGCTGGTGGGCACTCGGGTTACGCGATCCGGCCAACGGGAGCGTGTTGCGCGACGTACCCA
>NZ_JAGPYA010000104.1:0-10817 GCF_018070245.1 Micromonospora sp. M61
CCCGGGGCGACAACCCCCGGGTGACCGGCCGCCGCGTCGTTTCGGTGCCCGGACAAACCGATGGGGCCCCACCGTTTCCGGTGGGGCCCCATCGTCAACTCCTGCGTCAGCGGCTCTTGTAAGCCTCGACGACCTCGACCGGGATCCGGCCTCGTTCGGAAATCTTGTAGCCGTTCTTGACGGCCCATTCCCGGATGGCCCGGTTCTGCTCCCGATCCATTCCCGCGCCGGCGGGTCGCCCCGGCCGCCGGACTGTGCGGGCGCTCTCCACCGGGCCACGCCCGATCCGCCGACCCGCATTGATGTACGGGTCCAAAGCCTTGCGCAGGACACCGGCATTCTCGTCCGAGACGTCGATCGTGTAGGCCACGCCGTCGAGACTGAACTCGACCGTCCGGTCTGCCTTCCCACCGTCGAGGTCGTCGGTCAGGACCGTGATTACTTTTCTCGCCATTGCCGATTACTCCCTGTGTGCGGCGGGATGTGTCCAAAGTCTGACCTATCACCCCGGTAATCCGCAACAATATGCGTCCCATTCATTCGGCGCGTCGCGATTCTGTTACCGAGCAAAACCGTGAATCGCGCGCGCTGAAGCGGTCTCATTCGTCGAGGAGGCCGGCGTGCCCGGCGAGGGCGGCTGCCTCCGCCCGGTTGGACACCCGCAACTTGCGCAGCAACGCGGCGGTCATTCGTTTCACCGTCCGCTCCGAGACGTGCAGTTCGTCGGCGATCTCGATGGTGTTGCGGCCGACGGCGATCGCCCGCAGCAGCCGACGTTCCTCGCCGTCCAGGTCGACCGCCGCGGCGCGGGTGGGCCGCAGCATGGCGTGCAGCAGTTCGGCCGGCAGCACCGCCCACCCCTCCAGGACGGCCAGCAGCGGGGGCAGCAGTTCCTCCGGTTCACTGGTCTTCGGCAGGAACCCCTCGGCACCGGCCCGCAGCGCCTCCAGCGCCGGCGCCGGGTCGGCTGAACCGGACATCGCGACCACCCGTACCCGTGGGGTGGTCCGCCGGATCGCGCCCACCGCCCGGATGCCTCCCGGTGGGGGCATGTGCAGGTCGACCAGGGCCAGGTCGGGCTGCCACTGGCTGACCAGCGCCGCGGCGGCTGCGGCGTCGCCGGTCGAGGCGACCACCTCGGCGCGGCCGTCGGTGGTGATGGGGAGCAGCAGTTCGAGGCCGCGGACGAAGAGGGGGTGATCGTCCACGACGACAAGTCGCATGGTGGAGGCTCCCGGCATGTCTGCGCCGTTCCCCAGCGGGTACCGATCATGCGGGTACGCACCGAACGAGGGGAGTCGGGTGGATGCGCGCACGCCACGGTCTGCAGGGCCTGCTGCGAGGGTTGCGCCGGATCGAGCCAACTCCAGGCGAGATGCGACCACCGGTGGCGGATTCGGAGTTGCTGCTGCGGGTGTTGTGCCACGAGTTCCGTACGCCGATCAGCACCCTGACGTCGCTGACCCGCGCGCTGGCCGACGAGCAGCGAGAGCTCAGCGGCGCCGACCGGCAGGCGATCAGCGAGTTGGCCCGCGACCAGGCCGTCCACCTGCAGAGCCTGCTGCGCGACGCGACCGCCGGCACCGGCGCGCTGGCGCTGGCTCCACAGCCGGAGCCGGCCGTCCCGCTGGCGGGCATCCTGCGCGAGGCCGCCGCGCTGGTGCCGGGCGGTCGACGGCGTGCGCGGGCCACCCGGCGGGCGGGCGCCTGCCCGGTGCCGGCCGGACGGACCCGCCAGGTGCTGGTCAACCTGGTGGAGAACGCGCTGCGGCACGGGCCACCGGACGGGCAGGTGGGGCTGTACGCCACAGTGCGTGGGCCTGGCCTGAGCGTCCTGGTCACCGACGAGGGACGGGTCGACGACGCGTTGCTGTCCGCGTTGCGCCGCCCGGCGCCGGCGGTGGGGATGTCCGGGCTGGGGCTGTGGATCGTGCGGCAGCTCCTCGTGCCGGACGGGGGAGCGCTGCGGGTGCACCGACTGCGACCGCGCGGCGTGGCGCTGGAGGTGCTGCTGCCGACGGTTCACCCGCTGCGCTGACCCCAGCGGGACATGGGTTGGCCCGGTCGGGTCACCGAGGCGGGAACGGCACTCTCTACCAGTTCCCGTCATGAGGGGGTCAGATGTTCAGCCATGTGAAGGACCTGCAGTTCGAAGCCAAGCCGGACGGCCCGGATGCCGCGTTCGCCCGTCGCCTGCAGGAGGTGCTGGGCGGCAAGTGGGGTGAGATGACCGTCGCCAACCAGTACCTCTACCAGGGCTGGAACTGCCGGCTGCCCGGCAAGTACAAGGACCTGCTGCTCGACGTCGGCACCGAGGAGATGGGCCACGTCGAGATGATCGTCACGATGATCACCCGGCTGCTGGACAGCGCACCGCTGTCGTTGACCGAGGGGATCGCGGAGGATCCGGGGGGCGCGGCGACCTTCGCGGGGTCGAACCCGGCGCACTTCATCCACGGTGGCGGTGGCGCGTTGCCCGCCGACTCCAACGGGGTGCCCTGGAACGGCTCGTACATCACCGCCAGCGGCAACCTGCTGGCTGACTTCCAGCTCAACGTCACGGCGGAGGCGCAGGGTCGTCTCCAGGTCGCCCGGTTGTTCAACATGACCGACGACCCGGGCGTCAAGCAGATGCTGCGCTTCCTGTTGGCCCGCGACACGATGCACCAGAACATGTGGCTGGCGGCGATCGAGCAGCTCAAGGAGGACGGCCTGGAGGACATGCCGGTGCCGGAGGCGTTCCCGGACTCCGGCGACCTCAGCGAGGAGTACGGCTACACCTACCTGGGCTTCTCCTCGGGCACCGACTCCTCCGAGGGACGCTGGGCGTCCGGGCCCTCGCCGGATGGCAAGGGCGAGTTCCGGTACGACGACGCCCCGCGGGCGAACGCCCCGGAGCCGGTGCTGCCGCCGGGGGACCCGCGGTTGTACGGCACCAGTCCGGGTGTGGCCGGCTCGGTCGTGAACACGGTCAAGAGCAAGCTCACCTGAGGTGTCCGGTCGGGTCGCCCGCCGGTTTCGGGCGGCCCGACGGACCGGCCGGAAGAGTGGTCTGGGTCACAGAGCGGAACAAGGGGAACGCTTTGTTACTTGAGCCAGACACGCTCAACTCAACGTGATAGCAGGTGTTCGATGGCAACTCTTCCGGTACTTCCCCTGACCGACGCCGTGCTGCTGCCCGGCATGGTCATCCCGGTGACCCTCGACCCGACCACCCAGGCCGCGATCGACGCAGCCCGGGCCACCGGCGACCGCAAGCTGCTGGCCGTGCCGCGCATCGACGGCGAGTACGGCCCGGTCGGCGTGGTCGCCACCATCGAGAAGGTCGGCCGGCTGCCCGAGGGTGAGCCCGCCGCCGTCATCCGTGGCCTGTCCCGGGCCCGGATCGGCTCCGGCGTGCCCGGCCCCGGCGCCGCACTCTGGGTCGAGGCCTCCGAACTCGACGAACCCGCTCCCGCCGGCCGCGCCCGGGAACTCGCCCGCGAGTACCGCGCCCTGGTGACCTCCGTGCTCCAGCAGCGGGGTGCCTGGCAGGTCATCGACGCGGTGGAGCGGATGACCGACCTGTCCGAGCTGGCCGACTCGGCCGGCTACGCGCCCTGGCTGACCCTGGACCAGAAGACCGAACTGCTCACCGCGCCGGACGTGACCGCCCGGCTGGAGCTGCTGGTCGGCTGGGTGAAGGACTACCTGGCCGAGCAGGAGGTCACCGAGCAGATCAACAGTGACGTCCGCGAGGGGCTGGAGAAGTCCCAGCGGGAGTTCCTGTTGCGCCAGCAGCTCGCCGCGATCCGTAAGGAGCTGGGTGAGGACGAGCCGGACGGCTCGGCCGACTACCGCTCCCGGGTCGAGTCCGCCGAGCTGCCGGAGAAGGTCCGCGAGGCGGCCATGCGCGAGGTCGGCAAGCTGGAGCGGGCCAGCGACGCCTCCCCGGAGGCGGGCTGGATCCGCACCTGGCTGGACACCGTGCTCGAAATGCCGTGGGGCACGCGTACCGAGGACAACACCGACCTGGCCGCGGCCCGGGCGGTGCTCGACGCCGACCACGCCGGCCTGGCCGACGTGAAGGACCGCATCCTGGAGTACCTGGCCGTGCGCAACCGTCGTGCCGAGCGCAACCTCGGCGTGGTCGGCGGTCGCGGCTCCGGCGCGGTGCTCGCCCTCGCCGGCCCTCCCGGGGTCGGCAAGACCAGCCTCGGCGAGTCCGTGGCGCGCGCGCTCGGGCGTAACTTCGTCCGGGTGTCGCTCGGTGGCGTCCGCGACGAGGCGGAGATCCGCGGTCACCGGCGCACCTACGTCGGCGCGCTGCCCGGTCGGATCGTCCGCGCGCTGCGCGAGGCCGGCTCGATGAACCCGGTCGTGCTCCTCGACGAGGTGGACAAGCTGGCCGCCGGCTACGCCGGTGACCCGGCCGCCGCCCTGCTGGAGGTGCTCGACCCGGCGCAGAACCACACCTTCCGGGATCACTACCTGGAGGTCGACCTCGACCTGTCCGACGTGCTGTTCCTGGCCACCGCCAACGTGGTGGAGTCCATCCCCGGCCCGCTGCTGGACCGGATGGAACTGGTCATGCTGGACGGCTACACCGAGGACGAGAAGGTCGCCATCGCCCGTGACCACCTGCTGCCCCGGCAGCGGGAGCGGGCCGGGCTGACCGCCGACGAGGTGGAGATCGCCGACGAGGCGTTGGCGCTGATCGCGGGGGAGTACACCCGGGAGGCCGGTGTCCGGCAGCTCGAACGTGGCCTCGCCAAGATCCTGCGCAAGGTGGCGGTGACGCTGGCGACCGACCCGTCGCCGGTACGCGTCGACACCGACAACCTCACCCGTTACCTGGGGCGACCGAAGTTCACCCCGGAGTCGGCCGAGCGCACCGCCGTGCCCGGCGTGGCAACCGGCCTCGCCGTCACCGGCGCCGGTGGGGACGTGCTCTTCATCGAGGCGACCAGCATGGAGGGCGAGCCGGGGCTGACCCTGACCGGCCAGCTCGGCGACGTGATGAAGGAGTCGGCGCACATCGCCCTGTCGTACCTGCGCTCCAACGGGCGCCGGTTCGGCATCGACCCGAACGTCCTCGCCGGACGCCGGATCCACGTCCACTTCCCGGCGGGCGCAGTGCCCAAGGACGGCCCGAGCGCCGGCATCACCATGGTGACGGCCCTGGCCTCGCTGGTCACCGGCCGCCCGGTCCGTCCCGAGTTCGGGATGACCGGCGAGGTGACGCTGTCCGGTCGGGTGCTGCCGATCGGCGGGGTGAAGCAGAAGCTGCTCGCCGCGCACCGGGCCGGCCTCACTGAGGTGATCATCCCGGCGCGCAACGAGCCCGACCTGGACGACCTGCCGACCGAGGTGCGCGAGGCGCTGACCGTGCACACCCTGGCCGACGTGGCCGACGTGCTCGCCCTGGCGTTGCGCCCGGCCGACGTCAAGACGCTGGACGGTCCGGCGCTCTTCGCGGCCTGACGCTCCGAACACAAGGACCCCCGCCGTCTTTGGAGACGGCGGGGGTCCTCTGCGTACGCGGGGAGAGGTCTACTGTCTCGCTTGAATCTTCAACTACCTCTTCTTCGCCGCGAGGCGTCCCCCTGGAGGAACCCCCGTGAACGTGGTGCTCTGGATCATCCAGATCCTGCTCGCCGTCGTCTTCGCCGGCGCCGGCTTCGCCAAGCTGACCCAGCCCAAGGACAAGCTGCGCGAGATGATGCGGTGGGTGGACCCGGTCCCGCCGACCCAGGTCAAGGCGCTCGGTGCCGTCGAGCTGCTGGCCGCCCTCGGGCTGGTGCTGCCCCCACTCACCGGCATCGCCACAGTGCTCACCCCGCTCGCCGCCACCGGGCTGGTCATCGTCATGATCGGCGGCGTCCTCGTGCACCTGCGCGACAGGAAGAAGCAGGACACGGCGGAGCAGCGTCGTACGGAGCTGCAAGGCGCGATCACCTGCGCGGTGCTGCTCGTGCTCGCCGCCGTGGTGGCGTGGGGCCGGTTCGGGCCGTACTCCTTCTGATCCGCAGCGCCGGCGACCGTCGTACCTCGGCGGTCGCCGGCGGCGTGCTCGGGCCGGCGGTCGCCGGCGGCGTGCTCAGCGCTCGTCGCCCCCGCGGTCGCGGCGCACTGTGGCCTTGCGGCCCTTGATCGTGCTCTGGCGCAACCCGGAGATCACCTCGTCGGCCACCCCCTGCGGCACCTCGACCAGCGAGAACCGGTCGGCGATCTCGATCGAGCCGATGTCCCGACCACGGATCCCGGTTTCCCCGGTGATCGCGCCGACCAGGTCCTGCGGGCGCACCCCGGCGCGCCGGCCCAGGCCGACGAAGACCTGGACGGTGTTGCCGCCGCCGGAGCGCGGCCGGCCCCCGCCCCGCCGGTCGCCGCCCCGGCCGCCGGTCTCCGGTCGACCCTCGCGGGGACCGCGTACCGGGACCTGCGGGATCTCCTCCTCGTCGTCGGAGCCCGGCGACGTCACCTCGTGGGCCAGCTTCACGGCGGCGAGGGCGACCTCCATCAGGTCGAACTCGTCGGTCAGCGTCTCCACGATGACCCGGAACGGGTCGAGGTCGTCCTCGAGCAGGCTCTCCCGCAGCGCCGCCTGGGTCAGCTCCAACCGGCGGGTCCGCATGTCGGCCACTGTGGGGATCTTGTCGATGGTGATCCGCTGGCCGGTCACCCGCTCGATGGTCTTGAGCATCCGGTGCTCACGCGGCTCGGCGAGGGTGATCGCCACGCCCTCGCGGCCGGCCCGACCCACCCGGCCGATCCGGTGCACGTACGACTCCGGGGCGGACGGCACGTCGTAGTTGACGACGTGGGAGAGCTGCTCGATGTCCAGCCCACGGGCCGCCACGTCGGTGGCCACCAGCAGGTCGGCGGTGCCCGCCCGCAGTCGGCCCATCACCCGGTCGCGCTGCTCCTGGCTCATGCCGCCGTGCAGCGCCTCGGAGCGGTAGCCCCGGCCGTTCATCGTCTCGGTCAGCCGGTCGACCTCTTCCCGGCTGCGGCAGAACACGATCGCCGCGGTGGGCGACTCCACGTCCAGCACCCGGCCCAACGCGGCCGGCTTGTGGGCGCGGGTCACGATGTATGCGCTCTGCCGCACCCGCGGCGCCTCGCCCGCGACCGTCGGCTCCCGACCGATCTCGATCCGGACCGGCTCGCGCAGGTGCTGCCGGGCCATCCCGTCGATGCGCGACGGCATGGTGGCCGAGAAGAGCACAGTCTGACGCTCGGCCGGAGCGTGCTCCAGGATCGCCTCGATGTCCTCGGCGAAGCCCATGTCGAGCATCTCGTCGGCCTCGTCGAGCACCACCGTGGCGAGCCCGCCCAGGCGCAACGTGCCCCGGGCGATGTGGTCGAGGGCCCGCCCGGGGGTGGCCACCACCACGTCGACACCGCTGTCCAGTGCCCGCAGCTGCCGCCCGATCGGCTGCCCACCGTAGATCGGCAGCACCCGGGCGCCCAGGTCCTTGCCGTAGCGGTGGAACGCCTCGGAGACCTGCACCGCCAGCTCACGGGTGGGCACCAACACCAGCGCCACCGGGTCACCGCCCTGGCGGTGCGCCGTCATGAGGTTCAGCAGCGGGAGCGCGAACGCCGCCGTCTTGCCGGTGCCGGTGGCCGCCTGGCCCAGCAGGTCCCGACCCTCCAGCAGTGGTGGGATCGCCTCCCGCTGGATCGGGGTCGGCTCTTCGTAGCCGAGGGCGGACAGCGCGCCCAGCAGCTCGGGACGCAGCCCGAGCTCGGTGAAGGCGTACACCTCTTCGGCGCCGGCGGGGGCGGCGTCAATCGGTGCGTCGATCGGTGCGTCGTGCTGTGCAGGTGCGGAACTCATGTGCCAAGCCTTTCATTACGCCGTCCAAGCCGCTGCGCCGACCGCCACAAGAGCGCGATCAGCGCCCCGGGACACCCCCACAGGATCGGCGCAGCAACGCTGAAACTGCTGCCTCCGCGACGCCTGAGGCAGCAGTTTCACCGTTGTTGCGCCGATCCTGCCCGTTCGGCCCGGCGGCCAGAGCCGTCAGACAGCGCCGGTCAGGATCGCCAGGATCATGGTGCCCGCCAGTGTCGTGTCGAACACGCCGCACCACTCGGCGTACCCGCGCGGCACCACCCGGCCGGTGCGGTGGTGGGCCAGGTCCCACCCGGCGTGCGCCAGCCAACCGAGCGCCACCAGCCACGCGGCCGTCTGACCCCCGACCGCGACCGCGACCAGCGTCAGCGCGACCCAGACGACCAGGCCGACCAGTTGGGTGGCGAGCACGCCCGGCCCGCGCAGGGTGCGTCGGACCACGCCGATCAGCAGGTACCCACCGGGCAGCACCAGCATCGTCCACGGGGTGAGCACCCTCGGCTCGACCCACATGTCCACCGTCATCAGCAGCGCCAGCCCGGTCGGCCAGCGGTGGGCCAGCGCCACCATGGTCGGGTGCCGGCGTACCGACACCGGCGTCTCGTGCCGATGGCGCACCGCCACCAGCACCATCGCCGGCACCATCAGCAGGTGACCGCCGAGCATCAGGGCGTCGCCATCGAGCCGGCCGGCCCAGAACGGTACGAGCACCAACAGGAACGGCACGTACATCGCCGCGGCCATCTCCACGACCCCACGCCAGTGGTGCGCCCGGTAGCGCATCCACACCGTCATCCCGACCGTCATGTTCGTGGCCATCACCAGCGCGGCGACGTCCGGCCGGTCCAGCGTCCCGGTGATCCCGAGCGGGGCGCCGGCCGCGTCCCACAGGGGCCCGAGCAGCAGCATCCCGACGACCATCGCCAGCGCCATCTCGGCGAGATGCCACCACAGCCGCCGCGTGCCGGTGCCGGGCGCTGCCGGCATCGGCGCAGGCGACGGTACGACCATGCTGTCCGCGTACACCCGTGTGTTTTCCATGCCGTTGACACTGCCGGTGTCCCGGCGCGGTGGGCAGGCTCGTCCGTCACCGGAATCCCGTGCGGATCGCACGGTCCAACCGTGACATCTCGCACGGGTGGACCGGGCGCCGGGCGGTCCTAGGATCGGTGCGTGGCGAGCGAGGCGGTGACCCCCCGGGCGGACCGCCGGCTGCACCGGGCCCGGCGGGCGACGCTGCTGTCGCTGGCCACCGGCGTGTGGGCGACTGTCCTGCTGCCCACGGCCGGCCTGACG
Organism: Micromonospora sp. M61; assembly: GCF_018070245.1. Taxonomy (NCBI): domain Bacteria; kingdom Bacillati; phylum Actinomycetota; class Actinomycetes; order Micromonosporales; family Micromonosporaceae; genus Micromonospora; species Micromonospora sp. M61. The sequence continues at coordinate 9,140 of NZ_JAGPYA010000104.1, forward strand.
CGGGAGCCGTCCCCCGGCCGCGTCGCGCTCGGCGCGGTCGGGATCCTCCTCTTCGCGACCACCCAGACCGCTGTGCTGTACGCGGCGGTCACCCCCTGGCTCGCGCAACGGTGGCGACGTCGCGCCCAGCTCGGCCTGGTCGTCGTGGCGGCGCTGACCGTGCCGTTGGTGGCCCCGGTCGCGGCCGGGACCTGGCCGACCTGGGCGTGGATCGGGGCCTCCCTGGTCGGGATGGCCCCCTTGCTGGTCCGCCTCCCGGGCGCGCTGGCGGTCACCGCCGGCGCGCTGCTCGTGTCGGCGGCGGTGGCCTGGTGGACCGGCGGGTCCGTGGGGCGGTCCCTGGCCGTGACCGGGGGCATCGGGGCGGGCGTGGCAGCGGTCAACTGGTTCCAGGTCTGGTTCTGGGACCTGCTGGTGGAGGCTCGGCAGGGTCAGGCCGCCCAGGCCCGGCTGGCCGCCGCCGAGGAACGGCTGCGCTTCGCCCGTGACGTGCACGACCTGCTGGGGCACAGCCTCACCGTGATCGCGCTGAAGGCCGAACTCGCCGCGCGGCTCGCACCGGTCGACCCGGAGCGGGCCGGGCGGGAGGCCGCCGAGGTGCAACGGTTGGCCGCGTCCGCGCTCGCCGAGGTCCGCGAGAGCGTGCACGGCTACCGGGCCGTCGACCTCGGCGAGCAACTGACCGCGGTGGCAGACGTGCTGCGCTCCTGCGGGGTGCGCTGCACGGTGCCACCACACGTCGACCTGCCTCAGCCGGCCGCCACCGAACTGGCGGCGGTGCTGCGCGAGGCGGGCACCAACGTGCTGCGGCACAGCCGGGCCGAGTGGTGCCGGATCCACATCGACCGGGACGAGAACGGGGCCAGGATGACCATCGCCAACGACGGGGCCGACGACAGCGGCCCGGACGAGCACAGCCACGGCCTGCGCGGCCTGGCCGACCGGCTGGCCGCGGTCGGGGGAGAGCTGCGGGTCCGCCGGGAGGACAGGGTGTTCACCCTGGAGGCGACAGTGCCGGTGCCGTCGTGATCCGTGTCCTGCTCGCCGACGACGAGGATCTGATCCGGGTCGCGGTCGCCGCGCTGCTCGGCCTCGAACCGGACATCGACGTGGTGGCCCAGGCCGCCGACGGACCCACGGCGGTCACCGCGACGCTCGCGCACCACCCGGACGTGGCGGTGGTGGACCTGGAGATGCCCGGCCTGGACGGCATCGCGGTGGCCTCCGAGCTGGCTCGCGTCCGTCCTGAGTGCGCGGTGGTCGTGCTGACCGGGCACGGCCGCCCGGGGCACCTGCGTCAGGCACTGACCGCCGGGGCGCGCGGTTTCGTGCCCAAGGGCTCGCCCGGTGGCGCGCTCGCCGACGTGATCCGCCGGGTGCACGCCGGCGGACGGTACGTCGACCCGTCGCTCGCCGCCGACGCGTTGACCCTGCCGGCGTGCCCGCTGACGCCGCGGGAGCTGGAGACGCTACGGCTGGCGGAGGTCGGCGCGCCGGTCGCGGTGATCGCCCGCCGGGTGCACCTGTCCACCGGCACCGTCCGCAACCACCTCTCCGCCGCCGTACAGAAGCTCGGCGCGACCGACCGCGCCGAAGCCGTCCGCACCGCCCGAAACAACGGCTGGCTCTAACCGAGCCCCCCACCCCCACCCACCCCCCACCCGCCCCGTCGATCATG
>NZ_JAGPYA010000105.1:0-10691 GCF_018070245.1 Micromonospora sp. M61
GGGTGGGGGTGGGTTGTTGACTTGGGTATTCGCTCGGTGAATAGTTGCGGGCGTGTCCACGTCGCATGTTCTGCTCGGGTTGTTGGCTGCTGGCAGCCGGCACGGCTATGAGCTGAAGCGTGCGCACGACGAGCGGCTGCCCAGGGCTCGACCGCTGGCCTTCGGGCAGGTCTACGCCACCCTTGGCCGCCTGGAACGGGACGGCCTGGTGGTCACCGCCGGGCAGGACCGCGCGGCCGGGCCGGATCGCACGGCGTACGCGCTGACCGACCAGGGGCGGGCCGCGCTCGACCAGTGGCTGACCACTGTAGAACCACCCATGCCGTACGTGGCCAGCACACTCTTCGCCAAGGTCGTGGTGGCGCTCCTGGTCGCCGACGTCGACCGGGCCCGGTCGTACCTGATCGCCCAGCGCGCCGCGCACACCGCACGGCTGCGTGAGCTGACCGCGGTCAAGGCCGACGCGGCCGCCACCCTCAGCGACGTGGTCGCGGCCGACTTCGCGATCGCCCACCTCGACGCGGACCTGCGGTGGCTGCACGCCACTCTGGGCCGGGTCGCCGACTGGCACCGGGAGGTGCATCCGTGACGCAACTCCAGGCTCGCGGCGTGGTTCGGGCGTACGGCCCGACACCCGCGCTGCGCGGCGTGACACTCGACGTGGCCGAGGGTGAGATCGTCGCCGTCACCGGCCCAAGCGGCTGCGGCAAGTCGACCCTGCTGCACTGTCTGGCCGGGATCCTTCGGCCGGACGCCGGCGAGGTCACCTGGCGGGGGCAGCGCATCGACACCTGGTCGGAGGCGGCCAGATCCCGGTTGCGACGCACCGAGTTCGGGGTGCTGTTCCAGTTCGGCCAACTGGTCGCCGAGTTGACCGCGGCGGAGAACGTCGCACTGCCCCTGCTCCTCGCCGGCACGGGGCGGCGAGAGGCACGGACGGCGGCGCTCACCTGGCTGGACCGGTTCGGTGTGGGGGAGGTGGCCGACCTCCGGCCGGGTGAGATGTCCGGTGGTCAACAGCAGCGGTGCGCCACCGCGCGGGCGTTGGTGACCGAGCCGCGGGTGCTCTTCGCCGACGAGCCGACCGGTTCGCTGGACACGCTCGCGGGCGAGCAGGTGCTGACCCATCTGGTCCGGCTCGCCCGTGAGCAGCGCACCGCCGTCGTGCTGATCACCCACGAGCCGCGGATCGCCGCGTACGCCGATCGGGAGATCGTGTTGCGCGACGGCCTGGTGGACCACACGGGCCTGGGGCTCGACGTGCCGCTGGCCGGTGGCGCCCGGTGAGACCGGCGACGCTGGTCCGGCTCGCGCTCGCCGGCAGCCGCACCGACACCGCCCGGGTGGTGCTCACCGCCCTCAGTTCCCTGCTGGCGACCCTGGCGGGGCTCGCGGCGCTCACCGTGTTGGCCATCGAGAAACCCGCAGGCGACGCCTGGGTGGAGTCCGAGCAGTACCGGAACGCGTTGCTGCGTGAGCCCGGGTTGCGCGGTGGGACGGCGTTCGCGCTGCTCATGCTGATGATTCCGGTGCTGGCGCTGGCCGGCCAGTGCGCGCGGCTCGGCGCGCCCGCACGGGATCGCCGGCTGGCGGCGATCCGGCTCGCTGGCGCCACCCCCGGCCAGGTCACCCGGTTGGCCGTGCTGGAGACCGGCATGGCCGCTCTGCTCGGCACGTTGGTCGGGCTGGGTGCCTACCTGGTCGGCCGCGAGGTGCTGCACCGACCGGACGCGCAAGGTCGACTGGCCCTGCCGACCGATGTGCTGCCGTCGCCCGCAGCGGTGGCCGCGGTGGTGCTCGGCCTGCCGGTCGTCGCGGCACTGGCCACCGCCCTGATGCTGCGTACGGTCACCATGAGCCCGCTCGGCGTGAGCCGCAAGGCCGCCCGCGAGCGCGGTCCGGGCCCGTGGGCCGGGCTCCTGATCGGGCTGGGTCTGGCCTCGTTCCTCGCGGTCCGTCCGGCCGCCGACCAGCTCAAGGGCAGGGATGAGCTGCTCGGCTGGCTGGTGCCGCTGCTGTTCGCGGTGGGTGCGCTCGCGGCGATGATCGGGGTGGTGATCGGCACCGGCTGGATCTCGTACCACTGTGGGCGGTTGTTGCGTCGGCACGCCCGCCGACCCGCGGCGCTGCTCGCGGCGGGCCGGCTGATGGCGGACCCGTGGGCGGGCAGCCGCACGTTCGCGGCGCTGCTCGCCGCCCTGATCTTCGGCGGGGGTGCGGCCGCTCAGCGCGCCTACTTCACCACCGAGGACCAGCTCGACCGGGAGCAGAACCGGCTCGTCGGGGTGGACGCCGGCGCTGACTCCTTCTATCTGTCCACCATGGATCTGGTCGATGCCGCGGTTGCGGTGGCCGTCCTGATCGCGACGGGCGGGCTGATCGTCGCGCTGGTCGAGGGGATCGTCGCCCGCCGACGCGCCTACGCGGCGTTGGTCGCCACCGGGGTGCCCCGAGCGACGCTGAGCCGTTCGGTGGCCTGGCAGGCGCTGGCCCCGGCGGTGCCGGCGATCCTGCTCGCGCTCACCGTTGGCACGTTGCTCGGCCGGGGGCTCTTCGGGGAGGTATCGACGGGCGTCTCGTCGACGGAGATCTGCGACGCCACGGCGGCGCTGTGTGACGACCCGGCCACCCGCGAGCAGTACACCCGGATCGTGTACACCCCCGAGATCCAGCGAGCCGTTCCCGTACCCCTGGAGCAGTTGGCCTGGCTCGGTGCCGGCGCTCTGGCGGCGGTGCTGGTGACGGTCGGTGTCGGCCTGCTCTTCCTGCGCGCCAGCACGGCCCTGGACGAGCTGCGCATGACCTGAGCCACCGCGCGTACAGCCCGGTCAGGCGGTGAGCAGCCCGGAGGAGAGTGCCACCAGCGTGCCGACCACCGCCGAGCAACAGCAGACCAGGAGGCCGGCGACCACCGCGAGGATCAACCAGACCCGGCGATCCCGCGCCACCGCCGCGACGCTCGGCCGGCGCACGTCCTCGGCGGCCCCGCCGTCACCATCCGTGGTCCCGGTCACCCCGGAAGTCTAGGCCCCGACATCGGCCCGGGGCCGGGAACTCCAGGCCGCGCGGCGGTCGCACACGCGAGCCACTCATGATCGCGCCCGATCGTGGAAGTGGCGGCCTCCCCGAGCCGCCGAGGGGACCACTCCCACCATCGAGCGCGATCATGCCGACCCGACGGGTCAGGCGCGGCCGATGCGGTCCAGGATCCAGGCGTTGATGAACGCCTCCTCGCGCCACGCGTCGTAGCGACCGCTCGGACCGCCGTGCCCGGCACCCATCTCGGTCTTGAGCAGGTAGTCGCCGCCCGGGGCGACCGCCCGCAGCCGGGCGATCCACTTCGCTGGCTCCGAGTAGAGCACCCGGGTGTCGTTGAGGCTGGTCACCGCGAGGATCGCGGGGTAGTCCACAGCTGTCACGTTCTCGTACGGCGTGTAGGACTTCATGTACGCGTACACCTCGGGGTCCTCCAGTGGGTTGCCCCACTCCTCCCACTCGGTGACGGTCAGCGGCAGCGACGGGTCGAGGATCGAGGTGAGCGCGTCCACGAACGGCACCTGCGCGACGATCCCGGTGAAGGCGTCCGGCGCGAGGTTGGCGACCGCGCCCATCAGCAGGCCGCCGGCCGAGGCGCCCCGCGCGACCAGCCGGTCGCTGGCGGTCCAGCCGGCCTTGACCAGATGCCGGGCGCAGGCGACGAAGTCGGTGAAGGTGTTCTTCTTGGCCAGCATCTTTCCCTGGTCGTACCAGCGCCGACCCAGCTCACCGCCACCCCGGGTGTGCGCCACGGCGAAGACCACGCCACGGTCCAGCAGGGACAGTCGGGCCACCGAGAACCACGGGTCCATGCTGGCCTCGTACGAGCCGTAGCCGTACAGCTCGCAGGGCGCCGAGCCGTCCCGGGGTGTGCCCACGCGGCAGACCAGCGAGATCGGCACCCGGGTGCCGTCGTCGGCGAGTGCCCAGTCACGGTGCTGCTCGTACTCGGCCGGGTCGTACGGCCGTCCGTCCGGCCCGGGCAGCACCGGCTTCTGCTTGCGCAGCACCATCTGCCGCGTGACCAGGTCGTAGTCGTACACCGAGTCGGGGGTGACCAGCGACGAGTACCGCAGGCGGACCTGCCCGGTGCGGTATTCCGGGTTGGCGTCCAGACCGACGCTGTACAGCGGCTCGGGGAAGTCGATGTCGTACGAGTCGTCGCTGCCCACCGGCAACACCCGCAGCCCGGTGAGCCCGTCGGTGCGCAGCGACACGACCAGGTGGTTGGCGAAGGCGTCCACGGCCTCCAGCCGGGTGCCGGGGGTGTGCTCGATGACCGGCACCCAGTCGCCCGGCGCGTCCGCGGAGGTGAACGCGAGCGCGAAGTCCTCCGCACCGTCGTTGTGCAGGATCAGGAAACGGTGGCCGTGGTGCTCCACCGCGTATTCGACGCCCTGGCGGCGGGGTGCGATCACGGCCGGGGCGCCGGTCGGGTTGCCGGCGGGGATGACCAGCACCTCGCTGGTCACCTTGCTGTGGATGTCGATCAGGATGAACTTTTCCGACCGGGTCAGCTCCACGCCGACCCAGAACCGCTCGTCGTCCTCCTGGTGGACCACCACGTCGTCGGCAGCGGCCGAGCCGACGGTGTGCCGCCAGACCCGGTTCGGCCGCCAGGCGTCGTCCACTGTCACGTAGAACAGCACCGAGGCGTCGGTCGACCAGGCGGTGCCGTAGAAGGTGTCGGGCACCTCGTCGGGCAGCAACTCGCCGGTGGTCAGGTCCTTCACGCGCAGGGTGAACCGCTCGTCGCCGGAGAAGTCGGTGGAGTAGGCCAGCCAGCGACCGTCCGGGCTGACGTCGAACGCGCCCAGCGAGAAGAAGTCGTGCCCCTCGGCCAGGAGGTTGCCGTCGAGCAGCACCTCCTCGCCGTCGAGCGGGGCGCCGTCGGCGCTGACCGGCGGCTCGACCTCCCCGTCGCGGACCGCGCGGCGGCAGTGCACCCCGTACTGCTGGCCCTCGACCGTCCGGGTGTAGTACCAGTGCCCGCCCTTGCGGGTCGGCACGGACAGGTCGGTCTCCCTGGTGCGCTGGCGGGTCTCCTCGAACAGCGTCGTGCGCAGCTCGGCCAGGTGCGCCGTACGCGTGTCGGTGTACGCGTTCTCGGCGGTCAGGTAGGCGATCGTCTCCGGGTCGTCCTTGGCGGCGAGCCAGGCGTACTCGTCGACGACGGTGTCGCCGTGGTGGGTGCGCTCGCTGGGCACCCGCTTCGCCGCGGGCGGGGCAGTCTCGGTGGTCACGGCGGCCACGTTACCGGCCGGCACCCGCTGTACGCCGGACCAGCGGCATCCCGATAGCCCCTACCACGGCTTTCGAACACATGTACGATAGCGCCCATGGCGGCAGCAGCGAGTTCCCTCGGCCGGTCCGGAGCCCTCGAAATCACCCGGCGGTTGGCGGCGATCTGTGGCCCGCCGTTCTCCCGGCCGGGTGGGCCGGCCGACGAGGTGGCGGGGCGGCCGGCGCGGTGGGTGGCGGTGCCGGGCGGCCCGCACGCCGCTGCCGAGGTGCTGCGGCTGGCTGCCGCGCACGACCTGGCGGTGGTGCCCAGAGGCGCCGGCACGAAGATCGACTGGGGTGCCACGCCGGTTCAGGTCGACATCATGCTCGACACCGGCCGGCTGGCCGGCATCGGCCACGAGCCGGTCGGCGCGATGGTGGCCGAGGTGGGCGCCGGCACCCCGCTGCGGGCGGTGCAGGCCACGCTGGAGCGCACCGGGCAGCGACTGGCGATGGATGCCCCTTCACCCGGCGCGACCCTCGGTGGGGTGCTCGCCGCGGGCGAGGCCGGCCCGCTGCGCCACCGCCACGGCAGCCCGTGTGACCAACTGCTCGGTGTCCGCTACCTCGCCGCCGACGGTGAGCTGGTGAGCGCCGGGGGTGGCGCGCCCGGTCTTGACCTGGCCCGGCTGCTTTGTGGCTCCCAGGGCGCGCTCGGTGTGCTGGTCTCGGCGACCCTGCGGGTGCAGCCGTTGCCGGCCAGCCGACTCTGGGTGTCCCGCCCGGTGTGGACACCGCTGGAGGTGCACGACCTGGTCCGGACGATCCTCGCCGCCCGGCTGGAGCCGTCAGCCATCGAGCTGGACCTGCCCGGAGGCACGCCACGGCCGCGCACCCCGTACCCGCCCGGTCACCCGGCGGCCACCGCCCGGGAGCGCCACCCGTCGATGTCCGGCCGGGCCGGTGCGCCGTCCCGGGCGGGCAGCCTGGTGGTGCTGTTGGAGGGCGGCCCCGCCGACGTCACCGAACGCGCCGAGCGCCTGGTCGGCCTGCTGCACGGGGAGGCGACGATCGCCCACTCCGCTCCGACGTGGTGGCGTCGCTACCCGTTCGCGCCCGGCGACACGGCGCTGCGCCTGGAGGTGCCGATCGGTGACCTGCACGCCGCCGTCTACGCGCTGCGTGACGCGGCCGGCGCACCGGTGCCGGTGCGTGGGTCCGCCGGGCTGGGCGTGGTGCACGCGGCACTGCCCGGCGCGATGGCCCCCGATCGGGTGGCGTCCATCCTGGCCGCCGTCCGAGGGGTGTTGTTGGCCCGGCAGGGTCGTTGCGTGGTGGTCTCCGCGCCGACGGCTGTCCGGAGGTCCGTCGACCTGTGGGGCGAGCTGGCCGGCCTGGCCCAACTGCGGGCCGCCAAGGAGCACCTCGATCCGGAACACCGCCTCGCCCCCGGGCGCCTCCCCGGCGGTCTGTGAGCCCCGCCCGGGTCGGTCAGTCCATCCACCAGCGGTGCATGTCCAGCAGCGGTGGGGTGAAGCGGGCCACCAGCACCAGCAGAGTGCCGACCGCCCCGGTCAACAGCAACGCCCGGGTCGCTCGGGGCAGAGCCTCGCGTTCCCTGGCGACAACTGCCACCGCGACGAGCGCCAGCGGCGGCCCGAGCACCGCTCCGACCAGATAGAGCACCGCAACCGGGGCGTGCAGCCAGAAGAACAGCATGTCCTTCGGGTCGTACGCGCCGGTCAGCATCTCGGTCGGGCCGACGCCAGCGGTCGCCATCCGGACCAGGTAGGACAGCAGCACGGCGAGGAACCCGCCGACGGTCGCCAGTTGCGCGAAGACGAGGGCACGGACCGCCGGCCGGGAGTGCGGCGTGGCCTGCGCGACAGTCGACATGGGCGTCAATCTACCGAGCGGCCCCGGAATCCGGCTGCCGCAGACGGCGGTCAGGTCGCGTCGTTGCGGAGCACCAGGATGGCGATGTCGTCCCGGGGTGGCTCGACCGAGAAGTTGATCGCGGCGGAGCGCAGTCGGGCGGCCACCACGTCGGCTGAATATCCGGCCAGGGGCGCGGCGGCGTCCCGCAGTCGGTCGGTGCCGAACAGCTCCCGGCCGCGCCGGCGCTCGGTGACGCCATCGGTGTAGAAGATCAGCGAGTCGCCCGGCGCGAGCGCGATCTTCGCGGTCGGCGAGGTGATCGTGTCGAGCAGGCCGAGTGCGGTGCCACCGGTGCCGACGAACCCCGCGCCGCCCGTACCGGCCAGCAGCACCGGCCGGTCATGTCCGGCCAGGTGCAGCGACACGTCCAGCTGGTCGCCCTCGCCCGGGCCGACCGCCGCCAGCGCCAACGTGCAGTACCGGCCGCCGCCCCGCTCGACCAGCGTCTCGTTGAGCCGCGCCAACGCCTCCGGCAGCGGTTTGCCGTCGCCGACGAGGACCCGGATCACGTCCCGGACCAGCCCGGTCACCGCAGCGGCCTGGACACCCTTGCCCGAGACGTCGCCGATCACCACCAGCCAACGCCCGTCGGGCAGCGGCACCACGTCGTAGAAGTCGCCGCCCACCTCGGCGTCGTCGCCGGTCGGGACGTACTCGGCCGCGAAGCCGATCCCGTCCACCAGCGGCAGCACCGGTGGCAGCAGGGACTGCTGAAGCGTCTGCGCCACGCGGCGGCGCTCGGCGTGGATCCGGGCGTTCTCGATCGCCAGCGCGGCCCGGCGGGCCACGTCCTCCAACACGGCGACCTCGTCCGGGTCGTGCCGGTGTCGCTGGTGCCGCCCCACCGCCAGGGTGCCGAGCCGCTGCCCGCGGGCGATCAGCGGCACCGCGAAACCCTCCATCGGGCCGCCCAGGGGGATCTGTGCCGCGCTGCGGGACGCCTCACGCAGGCGAGCCTGGATCGAGTCCGGCCCGGTCTCCGCCAGCACCTTGTGCAGTTGCGGAAGCATCGACTCGTCGGCGTGGCTGGCCGCTGCCAGCCGCAGTCGGCCCCACTCGTCGGTGGTGTGCACCGCGCACCACTGGCCGAGCCGCGGCACCACCAACTGCGGCACCAGCGCCATGGTCAGGTCGACATCCAGCGACTGGGCGAGCAGCTCACTGGCCTCGGCCAGGAACGTCAGCCACACCTGCCGGCGGATGTCGGTCCTGCGCAGCCGGTCGTTCTCCAGGTGCAGCGACAGCCGCTCGGCGGTCAGCACCGCCAACGGCCGGGCGTACGCCGACGGCGCCGCGTCCAGCTCCAGCTCCCCGGCGTACGGGCGGTGCACCGTCAACGGCACCCGGAGCAGGTCGCTGCCGGGGCGGGGCGGCCGACCGAAGCGGGCCAACACCTGACGGCCCTGCCCGTCGCCCCGGTCGAGGCGGATCGAGCCCCCGGCCGCGCCCACCATCTCGGCGACGCGGCTGAGCAGGTTGGTGGCGAAGTCGGGCAGCGGGTCGTCCGCGTACAGGTCGGGGGCGGTCTGCATGAGTTCGCTCATCGCGCTGGCGCTCGGCGTGGACCCGTCCGCGCTGGTGGCAGGCCCGGCGCTGGCCGGGGTCGACCCGCCGGCCGCGGTGCCCTCGGCCGGCGGCTCGGTGCCGGGACGGTCCAGCCGGAACCAGACGCCCTTCCCGGTGGGCAGGTACGTCGTGCCCCAGCGGCTGGCGAAGTGGTCGACCAGCAGCAGGCCCCGGCCCCGTTCGGAGACCTCGTTGATCTCGGTGGAGTCGTTGCGGGCACCGACGGTCAGCTCGTCACCGGAGCCGGGCGCGAAGTCGGAGACGGTGACGGTCAGCCCGATCTCGTCGGCGACGACCTCGATGTCCAACTCGGTGCGCGCGTGCTCCACGGCGTTGGTGGTCAGCTCGGTGGTGAGCAGCAGGGCCTCGTTGGCCAGCTCGTCGAGGTGTGACTCGGTCAACACCGAGCGGACCACGGCGCGGGCGGCGGCCGGCGTACGACGGTCTGCGGGCAGGCGGACACGCCGGACCGCCCCGTCCCGGGCCCCGGCCGTCGCGGGCCCCGCCTTGGCTGACACCCCCGTATCCTCCACCGTCCCCCTGCCGGGTGCCAAGCTGATCACCTTGTCGCGCCTCTCTCCCTGGCGGAGGAAGCGCACGCACCGTATCAACGCTTCCAGTAGAGCAGGGGCCCCCTCCGGCCAGCGCACCCTTCGCCGGTATGCGTCGGTCGGGCGGGTTCGGCACCGCTGCGAGGTCTGCGGCGGGGTGCGCCGGATCGGCCTCCGTCGAGCCGGTCCGGATGGCGATCCGGGCCACCTGGCGGGTCGCGCACCCTGGCACTACGGCTCGCGCGGGCACAATATGGGGTGCCGGTGTGTCCGCACGGACCGGCGCCCCCCGAGTTGAGCGAGGAATGATGACCACGGCGAAGCAGTCGGTGGCGGATCCGTCCGCGCCCGACCACGAGGCGCTCCTCGGTGAGTTGACCGAGGCACTGCGACGGATCGGTCGCGGCGACCTGAAGGTCCGGCTTCCCCGCCGCGCCGGCAAGGCGGGTGAGGTGGCGGACGCCTTCAACGAGGTGGTCTCGCTCCAGGAGCGTCATCATCTGGACCTGCGGCGGATCAGCCGGATCGTCGGTCGCGACGGCCGGCTCACCGAGCGGCTGGACGACGAGGGGCTGGACGGCTCCTGGGCGGAGGGGCAGCGGGCGATCAACTCGCTGATCGACGATCTGGGCCGACCGACCACCGAGATCGCCCGGGTCATCGTGGCGGTCGCGGACGGCGACCTGTCCCAGCACATGGCGTTGGAGATCGACGGCCGGCCGCTGCGCGGTGAGTACCTGCGCATCGGGCGCACCGTGAACACGATGGTCGACCAGTTGTCCTCGTTCTCGAACGAGGTGACCCGGGTGGCCCGTGAGGTCGGCACCGAGGGCAAGTTGGGGGGCCAGGCCGACGTTCGGGGCGTCGCCGGCACCTGGAAGGACCTCACCGACTCGGTGAACACCATGGCGTCGAACCTCACCGGCCAGGTGCGGTCGATCTCGCAGGTGGCGACGGCGGTGGCCAAGGGCGACCTGTCGCAGAAGATCACGGTCGGAGCGCGTGGTGAGGTCGCCGAGTTGGCGGCCACGATGAACTACCTCACCGACACGCTGCGGCTCTTCGCCGAGCAGGTGACCCGGGTGGCCCGCGAGGTGGGCACCGAGGGCAAGTTGGGCGGTCAGGCCGAGGTGCCGAACGTGGCCGGCACGTGGAAGGACCTGACCGACAGCGTCAACTCGATGGCGTCGAACCTGACCGCCCAGGTCCGCAACATCGCCCAGGTGTCGACGGCGGTGGCGCGCGGTGACCTGTCGCAGAAGATCACGGTGGAGGCGCAGGGCGAGATCCTGGAGCTGAAGTACACCGTCAACACGATGGTCGACCAGTTGTCGTCGTTCGCCGACGAGGTGACCCGGGTGGCCCGTGAGGTGGGCA
>NZ_JAGPYA010000106.1:0-9920 GCF_018070245.1 Micromonospora sp. M61
TGTAGCTGGCGTTGGCAATCTTCCTCGCGATCAGGCCGTTGGATATCCGGCAAGTGAAGCCGGTGTAATAGCCGTCGGTGGCGTTGATCGCGCTGGACTACACGCGGCAATCTCGGTGACCGGGCCGGAGATCGACGTGGTCGCGCCCGCAGTCGATATCTACAGCACCAGTTACGACGGCAAGTATTCGAAGGGCACTGGCACATCGAGCGCGACGGCGATCGTGGCAGGGGCGGCTGCCTTGATCAGGTCGAAGTACCCCTATCTGCCCGCACGTGAGGTAGCGCACCGGCTCACTGCGACCGCCGTCGACAAGGGCCCGTCTGGGCGTGACGACGAGTACGGCTATGGCGTGATCGACCTGGTGGCGGCACTGACGGCAGACGTACCGCCGCTTGGGTTTGAGTCTGTGAGCGCGCCGGCCGGTGCTGGCCCGCCGACGACGGCGGCCGGGCAGCGGCCGGGTGATGATGGCAGCGGCGCGACGGCTCGTGGCCTGGCCACTCTGGGCGTGATCGTGGCTACCGGGGTGGCTTGGGCGGTGGTGGCGCGGCGTCGGCGCCGCAGTGATGATCCGCCGCCCAGAATCAGTCGCTGATCGGTCTGCGGCAGGCTGATCGACTCGGGTTTCTTGATGTCCCGGTATCCAGGCCAGCAGGACACCGCGATTTCAAGGAACCCGAGTCGATCAAAGGCGAGCCCGAGTCTTGAGTCGTGGTGGAGGGCTTGCCGGTAACGTCGGGCTCGTGTCTGACTCTTTGCCGCTCCGCCTCGTGCTCGCTTCGGCGAGCCCTGCCCGTCGTAAGTCCCTCCAGGCCGCCGGCATCGAGCCGGACGTGCTGGTCAGCGGGGTGGACGAATCCCTGGTCGTGACCGACCGGGCCGAGGAGTTGTGCCTGGAGTTGGCGCGGCTCAAGGCACAGGCGGTGCTGACCCGGCTGAGCCCGGCCACCGATCAACGGACGCTGGTGATCGGCTGTGACTCAGTGCTGGCCTTCGACGGGGAGATCCTCGGTAAGCCGGCGGACCCGGCGGATGCGACCCGACGCTGGCTGCGGATGCGGGGGCGCAGCGGTGTTCTGCACAGTGGGCACTGCCTGATCGACGTGGTCGCCGGGCGACGCGCGGAGGCGGTCGCCTCGACAACCGTCCACTTTGCCGACATCAGTGACGACGAGATCGCCGCGTACGTGGCCAGTGGCGAGCCGCTGGCCGTGGCCGGCGCGTTCACGATCGACGGGCTCGGTGGGGCGTTCGTGGAGCGGATCGAGGGTGACCCGGGCACTGTGGTCGGGTTGTCGATGCCGCTGCTGCGCCGCCTCCTCGCCGAACTCGATCTGCGGATCACCGACCTCTGGACGAAGGTCGCGCCGGGCGGCCAATCTGTCGAGCCACTCGGTAACGTCCGGTCATGACCACCAAGTCGATCCCGCTCACCGATGAGCTGCACGCGTACCTTGTCGCACACGGCGCTCCGCCGGACGAGATCATCCAGGACCTGGCCGAGGAAACCCGGTCGGTGTTGCCGGAGCACGCCTCCATGCAGGTGGCACCGGAGCAGGCGGCCTTCCTCACCTTCCTGACCCGGCTCCTCGACGTGCGACAGGCCGTCGAGGTCGGCACGTTCACCGGGCTGTCGTCGCTGGCGATCGCCCGCGGGTTGCCCGACGGTGGGCAACTGACCTGCTTCGACGTCTCCGAAGAGTTCACCGGCATCGCCCGGCGCTACTGGGCGCGTGCCGGTGTGCAGGACCGGATCGACCTGCGGATCGGCCCGGCCGGGGAGACGTTGCGGGAGTTGCCGCACGAGCGCTACCTGGACTTCGCGTTCATCGACGCCGACAAGACGGGCTACCCGGTCTACTGGGCCGAGTTGGTGCCCCGGATGCGACCCGGTGGAGTGATCGCGGTCGACAACGTCCTGCGCGGCGGGCGGATCCTCGCGCCGCAGAACGAAGGAGACCGCGCCATCGCCGCCTTCAACGACGAGGTGCTCGCCGACGTACGGGTGGACCCGGTGATGCTGCCGATCGCGGACGGCCTCACCCTCGCCCGGGTGCGCTGAGCGCAATGATCGACTCGAGTTCCTGGAAGTCGCGGCATCCCACGCGGTAGGACACCCCGACTCCAGGAAACCGAGTCGATCAAGGGCGAGCAGGCAAGCCAGGACAGCCCCAGGCAGGCAGGCCGGCCAGCTTCTAGCGGACGCTGCGGGCGAACTGGCGTGCCGCCCAGTAGACGCCCAGCACGGCGAGCACCGCGGTGATGCTCAGGCCCTGCCAGACCTTGTCGCTGCCCAGGTCACCGGCGAACAACGCGCGGGTGCCGTCGACCGCCCAGGAGAACGGGTTCCAGTCGGCGATGCCCTGCAACCAACCGGGCGCGAACGTCAGCGGCAGCAGGATGCCGGACAGCAGCAGCACCGGCTGTGCCACGGTGTTCATCAGGGGGGCCAGCGCGTCCTCGCTCTTGACCTTGAGCGCCACGCCGTAGGAGACGGCCGAGGTCATGAGGGCGATGAGGGCCAGCATCAGGTACGCCAGCAGCAGGTCACCGATGAACACCCGCAGGTCGAACAGGAGCGCCAACAGGGTGATGATGACGGCCTGCACGAGAAGTGAGACCACGTCGCGCAGCGAGCGGCCGAGCAGCAGGGCGAGCCGGCTGATCGGGGTGACCCGGGAGCGTTCGATGACCCCGGCTCGCAGCTCGGCGATGAGGCCGAAGCCCTGGAACAGGCCACCGAAGATGGCCAGCAGGACGAGCAGACCGGGTACGAAGATCTTGTAGGCGGCTGCCTGGGTGGGTGCATTCAGGGCTGGCTTGAGCAGCGGGGCGAAGAGCAGCAGGTACATCACCGGCTGGAAGACGCCGACGAAGACCCAGACCGGGTTGCGCAGCAGCAACTGGGTCTGCCGCTGGAAGATCAGCCACGTGTCACGGGCGAATTTCATGAGTGGTCTCCGGGTGGTCAGGACTCGCGCAGCGAGCGGTGCCGGTAGAAGAGCCCGGCCCGCTGCTGGTCAGGACTCGCGCAGCGAGCGGCCGGTCTTGGTGAGGAAGACGTCGTCCAGGCTGGGTCGGTGCAGCTCGATCGAGCGCAACTCCAGGCCTGCGTGGTCGAGTCGGCGTAGCACCTGCGGGATGGCGGTGGCGCCCTCGTCGACGTAGAGGCGCAGGCCGCCCTCGTCGACGGTTTCCAGCTTGTTGACGTACGCCTCGCCGTCGAGCGACTGGGCGGCCTGCGGGGTGGCGGCCAGGTCGAGGCCGACCAGCACGACGTCGCCGGAGATCTCCCGCTTGAGCTCGGCGGGGGTGCCCTCGGCCACGATCTCGCCGTTGTCCATGATCGCGATCCGGTCGCAGAGCGCGTCGGCCTCGTCCAGGTAGTGCGTGGTGATGAAGACGGTCATCCCGTCGTTGCGCAGCCTCCGGATCTCGTCCCACATGTGCGCGCGGCTCTGCGGGTCGAGGCCGGTGGTCGGCTCGTCCAGGAAGACGATCTTCGGTTCGTGGATGATGCCGAGCGCGATCTCGACCCGCCGGCGCTGACCACCGGAGTAGGTCTTGCACTTGCGGTCGGCGTACTCGGTGAGCTGGAAGGCGTCCAGCGCGCGGGCGGCGCGGCTCTGCGCGTCGGCCTTGCCGATGCCGTACATGCGGGCGTGCAGCACCAGCTCCTCGCGGGCGGTGGACTCGTCCCAGGTGCTGCCACCCTGCGGGACGTAGCCGATCCGTCGGCGCACCTCGGCCGGGTCCTTGCGCAGGTCGGCGCCGGCGATGGTGGCGTCGCCGCCGTCCGGCTCGATCAACGTGGCGAGCATCCGCAGCGTGGTGGTCTTGCCTGCGCCGTTCGGGCCGAGAAAGCCGAAGATCTCGCCCTCGGTGACCTTGAGGTCGACGCCCCGCACGGCGTCCACCGTCTTCGTCTCTCGACCCGCGCGGGAGCGGAAGGACTTCCGCAGCCCCCTGGTCTCGATCATCTCTGCTCCTGGTCGTTCGGGTCGGCCGGGCCGACCTCCGAGTGGGACGACGCCGGACGGCGCACTCCCCCGCTGTGCCGTCAGCAGGCTAACGCGATATAGCTTCTATGGTCAACGTTGATTATTTCGCGTTGGAGCCCGGCGGGCCCCCGTCGTTCCCCCAACCCGACCAACCTTCGGCGTTCTCCAGCTCAGCAGGCAGGTACGACACACCGGATTCGATCCGTTCCGCGATCCGCTCGCACCAGCCCAGCTCAGCCTCCGCCCGCTCCGACCAGAGTTCGAACAACCAACCGACGTGCACCGGCTTGCTCTTGCGCATCCAGTCGGACTCCAACGAGGCACGCATCGAGGCGACGCTGGCGCGCAGCAGGTTGGCCCGGTTCCGTAGGGCCGCCGCCGCCTCGGTGCGGGGCAGCGCCGGCAGGAAGCCGAACGCCGCGGAGAAGGGGTCCAGCGGCTCGGACAGCCCCCACCAGAAGCCGCGCAGCAACGTCTGAAACTCGTCCTCCCCCGTCGACGTCACCTCGTACGTGGTCCGTGCCGGACGGGCACCGACCTGCTCGGTGGCAACGGCCCTGAGCAGCCCTTCCTCGCTGAGCTTGCGCAAGGCGTGATAGATCGAGCCGGGCTGCACGTTCGCCCACTTGTCGGCACCCCAGCTCAACAGCTCGCGGCGCACGTCGTAGCCGTGCACGGGCTGCATCCACCGCACCAGACCGAGGATCATCAATCGAGTCGAAGACACCACACAAGCGTAATAGACAAGTTTGACTAGAGCGTTGCGGCACAGTGCGGCATCCCACACTGAGCGATCGTTAGGGCCAGCAGGGTGGCCGATACACTCCCCGTCAGTAACCTGCCCGGGAGGAGCCACGAAGGTGCGCAAGGTACTCATCGCCAACCGCGGCGAGATCGCCGTCCGGGTGATTCGTGCGTGCCGCGACGCCGGTCTGGACAGCGTCGCCGTGTACGCGGACTCCGACCGTGACGCCCTGCACGCCACTCTCGCGGACGAGGCGTACGCGCTCGGCGGCGACAGCGCGACCGAGACGTACCTGCGCATCGACAAACTGCTCGACGTCGCCGCCCGGTCCGGCGCCGACGCCGTGCACCCCGGCTACGGCTTCCTCTCCGAGAACGCCGACTTCGCCCAGGCTGTCATCGACGCCGGGCTGACCTGGATCGGCCCCACCCCGCAGGCGATCCGCGACCTGGGCGACAAGGTGACAGCGCGGCACATCGCCCAGCGCGCCGGCGCTCCGCTGGTGCCGGGCACCCCGGACCCGGTGGCCAACCCGGACGAGGTGATGGCGTTCGCCGTCGACCACGGCCTGCCGGTCGCCATCAAGGCCGCCTTCGGTGGCGGCGGACGCGGCCTCAAGGTCGCCCGGACGATGGAGGAGATCCCGCAGCTCTTCGAGTCGGCCACCCGGGAGGCGGTCGCGGCGTTCGGCCGGGGCGAGTGCTTCGTCGAGCGTTACCTGGACAAGCCCCGGCACGTCGAGGCGCAGGTCCTCGCCGACCAGCACGGCAACGTGATCGTGGTCGGCACCCGGGACTGCTCGTTGCAGCGTCGGCACCAGAAGCTCGTGGAGGAGGCTCCCGCGCCGTTCCTCAGCGACGCCCAGCGGGCCCAGATCCACGACAGCGCCAAGGCGATCTGCCGCGAAGCCGGTTACCACGGCGCCGGCACCGTCGAATACCTGGTCGGCGTGGACGGCACCATCTCCTTCCTGGAGGTCAACACCCGACTCCAGGTCGAGCACCCGGTCACCGAGGAGACCGCCGGCATCGACCTGGTCCGCGAGCAGTTCCGGATCGCCGACGGTGAGAAGCTGCGGATCACCGAGGACCCGACACCGCGTGGGCACTCCATCGAGTTCCGGATCAACGGCGAGGACCCGGGCCGCAACTTCCTGCCGGCCCCGGGCACGGTCACCGCACTGCGGCTGCCCACCGGCCCGGGCGTGCGGGTAGACACCGGCATCTCGGCCGGCGACGTGATCGGCGGCAACTTCGACTCGCTGCTCGCCAAGGTGATCATCACCGGTGAGACGCGGACCGAGGCGCTGGAGCGCGCCCGTCGCGCGCTGGACGAGATGGTCCTCGACGGCATGGCCACCGCACTGCCGTTCCACCGGCTGGTCGTGCGAGACGAGGCGTTCACCGCCGAGCCGTTCAGCGTGCACACCCGGTGGATCGAGACGGAGTTCCACAACACCGTGCCGCCGTTCACCGCCGCCGCCGGCGCCGCCGAGGCGCCGGCCGAACGCGCGACCGTCGTGGTCGAGGTGGGTGGCAAGCGCCTCGAGGTCAGCCTCCCCGCCAGCTTCGGCGGGAGTACGACCACCGCGGCACCCGCCTCCCGCAAGGCGGGCCGGCGCGGTGGCGGTGCCAAGGCCGGCGCTCCGGTCGGCGGCGACACTCTCGCCTCACCGATGCAGGGCACCATCGTCAAGATCGCAGTGGCGGACGGCGACACCGTGGCCGAGGGCGACCTGGTGGTGGTGTTGGAGGCGATGAAGATGGAGCAGCCGTTGCACGCCCACAAGGCGGGTACGGTCAGCGGTCTCAGCGCCGAGGTCGGCGCCGTGATCACCGCCGGCGCCCCCATCTGCACCATCGCCTGAGCGACTGCCCGGAAGGCCCCTGACGGCTCCGGCGGGCGATCGGCCCCGACGTAGTGGGTTAGACGGGGCCGGCGGTCAGCGCAGGCTCTCGGCGGCGACCGCGCGGACGGCGGCGGTCAGGGCGTTCAGCACGTCCGACTCCAGTCGCCAGTGCTGCCAGTGGAGCGGGACGTCCAGGTGTCGGCCTGGCACGAGGTCGACGCAGCAACCGGTGGCCAGGTCGGCCTCGGCGATCTGCTCCGGCACCAGGCTCCAGCCCAACCCGAGCCGGAGGGCCTCGCTGATGGCCGGCACCGACGGCACGTAGTGCACCGGCGGGTCGAGCGGTCGGCCCGCCACCGCACGGATGAAGCGGTGCTGCACCCGGTCCTTCCGGTCGAAGACGATCAGCGGCGTGACCGCCAGCGCGGACGCGGTCAAACCCCCGGCGAAGTGGGACGACGCGAACTCCGGGGTGGCCAGCGCGCGGTAGCGCATGGCCCCGAGCCGCAGCACACGACAGCCCTGCACGGCCTCCCGCTGGGCGGTGACCGCCGCCGTCACCGAACCGTCCCGGAGCAGCTCGGCGGTGTGGTCCTGGTCATCCTGCCGCAGGTCGAAGGAGAGCCCGGCCTCCTGCGGCAACCGGGCCAGCGCGGCGGGGAACCAGGTGGCCAGTGAGTCCGCGTTGACCACCACGGCGACCCGGACGCGGCCACCACCGGCCAGCGGGCCGCGGGCGTCGGCCAGTGCCTCCCGTTCGAGCAGCGTGAGCTGGCCTGCCAGGCGCAGCAGTGGACGGCCGGCGTCGGTCGCCACACACGGTCGGGCCCGGCGCACCAGCACCTGGCCGACGGTCTCCTCCAATGCCTTGATCCGTTGACTCACCGCCGACGGCGTGACGTGCAGCAGCCGGGCCGCCGCGTCGAAGCTGCCCTCCGACACCACCGCGGCGAGCGTGCGCAGCTGCGCCGAGTCGAGACCGTCCATAAGCAGAGCTTAAGTTGCGTCAGAATCTTTAGTTGGACTGGTGGAGGTCGAGAGCCCTAGCGTCGATCCGTGCTCACCTCCGCCGTCGCCGGCTTCTCGATCTCCATCGCCCTCATCGTCGCCATCGGCGCCCAGAACGCCTTCGTCCTGCGTCAGGGCCTGCGCCGCGAGCATGTCGTACCCGTGGTGCTGACCTGCGCCGCGTCGGACGCGCTGCTGATCATGGCGGGCGTGGCCGGGGTCGGCACGCTGGTGACGGGTCGGCCAGGCCTCCTGGCGGCGATCCGGTGGGGCGGAGCCGCGTTCCTCCTCTGCTACGCGCTGCTCGCCGCCCGCCGCGCGCTGCGTCCCGGCGCCCTGTTGCCCACCGAGCGTCCGCCAGCCACGCTGGGGGCGACCCTGCTCGCCTGCGCCGCCTTCACCTACCTGAACCCCCACGTCTACCTGGACACCGTGCTGCTGCTCGGCGGGGTGGCCCAGCAGCACCCGCACCGGTGGGTGTTCGGCGCCGGAGCCGCCCTGGCCAGCGGGGTCTGGTTCACCGCCCTCGGCGTCGGCGCGCAGCGCCTCGCGCCGCTGCTCGCCCGCGCCGGCGCCTGGCGGGTGCTGGACGCGGTCATCGCCGTCGTGATGGCTGGCCTCGCCGTGGCGCTCCTGGTGGGCTGACCAGCTCTGACGCGGCGTCGACGGGAGTGTTTTCCACGACCACCGGCGGCGGGACGCTCCACGAGCGGGGATGATGGGCCGAGTGCGGTTCCTACACGGCGCGGCTCCCGCGCACGACCTGACCTATACCGACGTCTTCATGGCGCCGGCCCGCTCCGACCTGGGTTCCCGGCTCGACGTCGACCTTTCCACCAGCGACGGCACCGGCACCACCATCCCGCTGGTCGTGTCGAACATGACAGCGGTCGCCGGCCGGCGGATGGCCGAGACGGTGGCCCGCCGGGGCGCGATCGCGGTGATCCCGCAGGACATCCCGATCGAGGTGGTGGCGAATGTCGTCGCCTGGGTCAAGCAGCGGCACCTGGTCTACGACACGCCGATCACCCTGGGGCCCACCGAGACCGTGGGCGACGCCATCCACCTGCTGCCCAAGCGTTCGCACGGCGCGGTGATCGTGGTCGACGACGCCGGCCGGCCGATGGGCGTGGTGACCGAGGCGGACACCACGGGCGTGGACCGGTTCGCTCAGCTGCGGCACGTGATGTCCACCGAGCTGCACACAGTGCCGGCGGACGCGGACCCGCGTACCGGTTTCGACCTGCTCTCGGCAGGCCGTCGCCGGCTCGCCCCGGTGGTGGACGCCGAGGGTCGGCTGGTCGGGGTGCTGACCCGGCAGGGCGCGCTGCGCGCGACCCTCTACACGCCGGCCGTGGACGACCGCGGTCGGCTTCGCATCGCCGCGGCGGTCGGCATCAACGGTGACGTGACCGGCAAGGCCGCCGCGCTGCTGGAGGCGGGGGTGGACACGCTGGTAGTGGACACCGCGCACGGCCACCAGGCGCGGATGATCTCGGCGCTTCAGGCGGTCCGCAAGCTGGACCCGGGGGTGCCGGTGGCGGCTGGCAACGTGGTGACCGCCGAGGGGGTACGCGACCTGGTCGAGGCCGGGGCGGACATCATCAAGGTCGGCGTCGGGCCGGGTGCCATGTGCACCACCCGGATGATGACCGGCGTGGGTCGGCCGCAGTTCTCCGCCGTGCTCGACTGCGCCGCCGCCGCCCGCGAGTTGGGCCGGCACGTCTGGGCCGACGGCGGGGTGCGCCACCCACGGGACGTGGCGCTCGCGCTCGCCGCCGGGGCGTCGAACGTGATGATCGGCTCCTGGTTCGCCGGCACCTACGAGTCCCCCGGTGACCTGTACACCGACGCGGACGGCCGGCGGTACAAGGAGAGCTTCGGGATGGCCTCGGCCCGGGCGGTCAGTGCCCGTACCGCCGACGACAGCCCGTACGACCGGGCCCGCAAGGCGGTGTTCGAGGAGGGCATCTCCTCGGCCCGGATGCACCTGGACCCGGCGCGACCCGGCGTCGAGGACCTGATCGACGAGATCATCGCCGGGGTGCGCAGCGCGTTCACGTACGCCGGCGCACGGGACCTGACGCAGTTCCACGACCGGGCGATCGTCGGCGTGCAGAGCGCCGCCGGCTTCACCGAAGGAATGCCCCTCCCCACAAGCTGGTAACCCCACCACCCGTCCTCGTTGATCATGAAGTTATTGCCGTCGACCTCGGCTTGGGGTCAAGGGGTGAGTGCAATCGTCAGGTGGCGATGAGGTGGTCCAGGCGCTCGGCTGGGGTTGCCCAGCCGAGTGTCTGGCGGGGGCGGGTGT
>NZ_JAGPYA010000107.1:0-9875 GCF_018070245.1 Micromonospora sp. M61
GGTGGGGGCTGGGTTACTGGACTGCGGGGGATGCGGTCAGGGTGCCGTTTTCGGCATTCAGGGTCGCTTGGGTGCCCACCGGGACGGTCAGCTGGTTGGGGCCGTGGCCGATGGGGAGGCCGCCGAGGACCGGCACGCCCAGGTCGCCGAGGCGTTCGGTGAGCACGTCGACGATCGTGGTGTCCCAGCCGTCACCGCAGTCGGTGAACTGCCCGACCGCCACCCCGGCCAGCCCGTCCAGCGCGCCGGCCCGGCGCAGCTGGGTGAGCATCCGGTCGACCTTGTACGGGGGCTCCTGCACGTCCTCGATCAACAGCACCGCCCCGGTCAGGTCGGGCAGGTCCGGTGTGCCGATCGAGGCGGCGATCATGCACAGGTTGCCGCCGAGCAGGGTGCCGGTGGCGAGGCCCGGGACGCGTACGCCGAAGGTCTCCTCGGTGGGCACCGCGGTGATCGACACCGGTTCGGTCGTCATCAGCGCCGCGTGCAGGGACTCGGCGGAGCGCAGCGGGGTCCGCTCGTCGCGCCAGGCCGCCCCTGGACCGTGCACCCCGGCCAGCCGGGCACCCCGCCACAGTGCGAACTGCAACGCGGTGATGTCCGAGAAGCCGGCCACCACCTTCGGGTCGCGGCGGACGGCGGCCATGTCGATGGCGTCCACGACCCGCTGGACGCCGTACCCGCCCCGGGTGCAGATCACCCCGCGGATCTCCGGGTCGGTGAAGGCCGTGTTCAGGTCGGCGGCCCGTAGGTCGTCGGTGCCGGCGAGGTAGCCGTGGCGGGCGTACGCGTTCGGCGCCGGCACCGGGCGCAGGCCCCACCCGGTGAGCAACTCCATGCCCCGGGCCACCCGCTCGGGCGAGGTCGGGCCGGACGGCGACACCAGCAGCACCGCGTCGCCCGGGAGCAGCACGGGCGGGCGGACGGCTGCGGTGTCGTCGCTGATCACAACCGCTGAGCCTAACGACCACGCCAGGTCCGGGCCGCCGCAGAGGGACACCACCGGAAGCGCGGGCCTGTGGCGGGGCGCTGCGCCGCGCGGCGCACCGGCTAGCCTCGACGGGTGGCAACCGCGCTGGTGATCGAGAACGACCCGACCGACGACGCACGCCGGCTGGGCGAGTGGCTGACCGAGGCTGGGCTGGAGCTGTGGGTGGTTCGCCCGCACGCCGGCGACGAGCTCCCCGCCGACCTGGAGGGGTACGCGGCGCTGGTGGTGCTCGGCGGCGACCAGCAGGCGTACCCGCTGCCGGACGGCTCGCCCGGCGCACAGTGGTTCCCGGCGGTGGAGGGACTGCTGCGCAAGGCGGTCCGCTACCGGGTGCCGACCCTGGCCGTCTGCCTGGGCGCGCAACTGCTCGCCACCGCGCATGCCGGCCTGGTCGAGCGGAGTCCATCCGGGCCGGAGATCGGCCCGGGCGTGGTCGGCCGGCGCGACGCCGCCGAGAACGACCCGCTGTTCCGGTACGTGCCGTTGATCCCGGACGTGCTCCAGTGGCACGCCGACGAGATCACCGAGCTGCCCCGGGGCGCCACCCTGCTGGCCGCGTCCACCCGCTACCCGCACCAGGCGTTCCGGCTCGGTGACCGGGCCTGGGGTCTGCAGTTCCACATCGAGTGCGACGCCGCGATGATCGCCGACTGGGCCACCGACTCGGCCCAACTCGCCGAGCTGGGCTACGACCCGGAGCTGGTGGTCGCGGCCTGCGCCTCGGTGCTGCCCGACATCGAGGAGGTCTGGCAGCCGTTCGCCGCCCGGTTCGCCGCGCTGGCCCTCGGTGAGTTGGACGACAGCACGATGCGGCGTGGCCTGCCGCTGCTCGGGCACTGATGAGCCGGCCGACCAGGGCAACGGGCCGGCTCGCCCGGTACGGCTTCGGCACCGCCGAGGGCGACGGCGGCGCCCGTGCCGCCGACCTGCTCGGCCCGGACGGGCTGCGGCTGTGGCGGCCGGAGGAGCAGGAGCCGGCCGACGAGCCGGCCGGTGAGCTGCTGGCCGCGATGTCCCGGGCCGCCGACCCGGACCTGGCGCTGCGCCAACTGCACCGCATCGTCGAGGCCGAACGTCGCACGACCGACGGCGCCGCCGACTCGCCGCTGCTCGCGGAGCTGCACGCTGACCCGGGGCTGCGGCGGCGGCTGATCGCGGTGCTGGGTGCCTCGTCGGCGCTCGGCGATCATCTGGTGGCCCATCCCGACCACTGCACGGCGCTGCGGACCGCCCCGGACGGGCTCGCGCCGATCGCCGAGGGACGGTTGGAGCCGGCCGCCGGTGGCAACCCGGTGGCGGTGCTGCGGACCGCGTACCGGTTGGCGCTGCTGCGGATCGCGGCGGCCGACCTGACCGGCGGGCGCGGCCTGGAGCAGACGATGGCCGCGCTCTCCGCGTTGGCCGACGCGACGTTGGCCGCCGCCTACGAGGTGGCCGTCGCGGAACTGGCGGAGGGCACCGAGCGGCCTCGCCTCGCGGTGGTGGCGATGGGCAAGTGCGGCGGCGGCGAGCTGAACTACGTCTCCGACGTGGACGTCATCTTCGTGGCCGCCGAGGACGCCGACCTGGCCGCCGCGACCCTGGTGGCGACCCGGCTGATCCACATCTGCGGGCTGGTGGCCTGGCCGGTGGACGCCGCCCTGCGCCCCGAGGGCAACCGGGGCCCGTTGGTGCGGACCCTCGCCAGTCACCTGGCCTACTACCAGCGGTGGGCGCGCACCTGGGAGTTCCAGGCGCTGCTCAAGGCCCGCCCGGCCGCCGGGGACCTCCCGCTGGCCCAGGAGTGGATCGACCAGCTCGCGCCGCTGGTCTGGCGGGCGGCCGAGCGACCCGAGGCGGTCGAGGACGTCCGCGCCATGCGGCGCAGGATCATCGACCACATCCCGCCGAAGGAGTTGGAGCGCGAGATCAAGCGCGGCCCCGGCGGGTTGCGCGACATCGAGTTCGCCGTCCAGTTGCTGCAACTCGTACACGGTCGCGGGGACGAGACGCTGCGGGCTCCGGGCACCATCCCGGCGCTGCGCGCGCTGGTCGCCGGTGGCTACGTCGGCCGGGCCGACGGCGAGGCGCTGCTGTGCGGCTACCGTTTCCTGCGCAGCGTCGAGCACCGGCTGCAACTACAGGGCCTGCGTCGTACGCACACCGTTCCCACCGAGCCGGGCGCGCTGCGGTGGCTCGCCGCCGCGCTGGGTTTCACGGCGGCGCCGGGGCGCAGCGCCGTGGAGAGCTTCCGGGCCGAGTGGGTCACCCACGCCACCGAGGTACGCCGGCTGCACGCCAAGCTGCTCTACCGGCCGCTGCTGGAGTCGGTGGCCCGGGTGCCGGCCGACGGGCTGCGCCTCACCCCCGAGGCGGCCAGGCACCGGCTGGAGATCCTCGGCTTCGCCGACCCGGCCGGGGCGCTGCGCCACCTCCAGGCGCTCACCGGCGGCGTGAGTCGCACGGCGGCCATCCAGCGCACCCTGCTGCCGGTGCTGCTCAGCGAATTCGCCGACGCGCCGGAACCGGACCGGGGGCTGCTCAACTACCGGAAGGTCTCCGACAAGCTGGGCAGCACCCCCTGGTATCTGCGGCTGCTGCGCGACGGTGGCCCGGTCGCCCGTCGGCTGGCCCGGGTCCTGGCCCTGTCCCGGTACGTCGCCGACCTGCTCGCCCGAGACCCGGAGGCACTGCGGCTGCTGGCCGAGGAGAACGAGCTGGCGCCCCGCTCCCGCGAGGTGCTCCGGGAGGGGTTCCTCGCCGCAGCGGCCCGGCACGCCGACCCGGTCGAGGCCACCCGCGCGGTACGCGCACTGCGGCGCCGGGAGCTGGTCCGGGTGGCCTGCGCCGACGTGCTCTGCCGGGCGGGCGCGCTCGCGCCCACACCCACCCGGCCGGACGGCGCGAACCGGCCGGCACCGGGGCTGGCCGACATCACCCAGGTCGGCACGGCCCTCGCCGACGTCACCGACGCCACCCTGGCCGCCGCACTGCGCGCCGCCCAGGCCAGCCAGCCGGCCCCGGAAGGGCTGCGGTTCGCGGTGATCGGCATGGGACGGCTCGGCGGGTACGAGTCGAACTACCTCTCCGACGCCGACGTGCTCTTCGTCTACGACCCGCCAGCCGGGTCCAGCGAGAGCGCCGCCAGCGCCGCCGCCCACGCGATCGCCGAGGAGCTGCGCCGACTGCTCGGCGTGCCCGCCCCCGACCCGCCGCTGGGCGTCGACGCCGACCTGCGCCCGGAGGGCCGGCAGGGTCCGCTGGTCCGCAGCCTCGCCGCGTACGCGGCGTACTACGCCCGCTGGTCGCGGGTGTGGGAGGCACAGGCCCTGCTGCGCGCCCGGTTCGTCTGCGGCGACGCCGAGCTGGGCGCCGAGTTCGAGGCGATGATCGACCCGGTGCGTTACCCGGCCGAGGGGCTGACCCGCGAGCAGGTCGTCGAGATCCGGCGGATCAAGGCCCGGGTGGAGACCGAGCGGCTGCCCCGGGGCGCCGACCCGGCCACCCACACCAAGCTGGGGCGCGGCGGGCTGGCCGACGTGGAGTGGGCCGTGCAACTCGTCCAGCTCCGGCACGCGGGCAGGGTCCCGTCGCTGCGCGGCACGCGTACCCTCGATGCCCTCGCGGCCGCCGAGCGGGCCGGCCTGATCGACCCGACGGACGCCGCGGAGATGGCCGCCGGGTGGTCCCTGGCCGCGCAGGTCCGCAACGCGTTGATGCTGGTCCGGGGCCGGGCCGGCGACCAGTTGCCCCGGCACGGGGTGGAGCTGGCCGGCGTGGTCCGACTCCTCGGGCGGGACGACCCGGGGGAGTTCCTCGACGAGTACCTGCGCGTCGGCCGCCGCTCCCGTGCCGCGACGGAACGGGTCCTGAATGCCTGACGCGTCGACCCGCCCGGCCACGCGGTCCCCGCAGGTGGTCTGGGCGGCGGCGACCGGGGCCGCGGTCGTGCTCGCCGCCGCGTTCCTGCTCGCGCCGCGGATGGGCACGGACCTCGCGGCCCAGGTGGCCCGCGCCGAGTTCGCCGACCGGTACGGTGCTGCGCCGATCGATCTCGGCTGGTACGGCGGCGTCAACCAGTACGGCTACAGCCTGTTCACGGCCAGGTTGGGCGCGCTGATCGGGATGCGTCCACTGGGGGCCGTCGCCGCCGTGCTCGGCGCGGCGGCGCTGGGCTGGCTGTTCGTCCGGGGCCGGGCCCGCCGGCCGCTGCTGGCCGGCGTCCTCGGTGCCGTGGTCCTCGTCGGCAACCTGGCGAGCGGTCGGGTCACCTTCGCCGTCGGGCTGGCGTTCGGGCTGCTGGCGCTCTGCGCGGTCAGCGCGGAACGCCCGCCACGCCCGGTTCGCCTGGCACTCGCCGCCGGTTGCGCCGCCCTGGCGACGGCCGCGAGCCCGGTCGCCGGCCTGTTCACCGGTCTGGCCGGCGCGGCGTTGCTGCTGGCCGCCCTGCGCCGAGGCGACGGGCCCGGCCGTGCACTGCCCGGTGGGTGGCGCTCGGAGCGACCACTGGCGGAGGGGTTCGTGCTGGCCGTGGCGCCCGCCGTCACCCTGGCGCCGATCGCGTTGCTCTTCGGCAACGGGGGCACCCAGCCGTACTCGGCCGAGTCGATGCGGATCAACGTCGCACTCGCGGTGCTGGTAGCGGTCGTGCTGCCGCGTCGTCGCCGGGTGCTGCGCGTCGGCGCGCTGCTCACCGTGCTGCTCCTGGTCGGCGCGTACTACGTGCCCAGCCCGATCGGTTCCAACGCGCTGCGCCTGCCGCTGCTCTTCGCGCTGCCCGTGCTGGCCGGGTACGCGCCGTTGCCCGGCCCGTGGCTTGCCGGGCTGCTCGCCGCGACGGTCTGGTGGCAGTCCCCGGTGATGCTGAATGACGTCACCCGGGCCGGCGCCGCCGAGAGCGCCTCGGCGTTCTACCGCCCGCTCGTGGCGGAACTCGACCGACGGCAGCCCGTCGGGCGGGTCGAGGTGGTGCCGCTGCGCGACCACTGGGAGTCCGCGTACCTGCCACCGACCGTGCCGCTGGCCCGTGGCTGGGAGCGCCAGGTCGACAGCGACCGCAACGCGCTGTTCTACGACGGCACCCTGAGCGCCCAGACCTACGAGCAGTGGCTCCGCGACAAGGCGGTCACCTACGTGGTGGTCGCCCCGGACGCTCCCGCCGACCGGTGGGGCCGCGACGAGGCCGCGTTGATCCGCGGCGACCTGCCGTACCTGCGGGAGGTCTGGCGCGATCCGACCTGGCGCCTGTACGAGGTGGTCGATCCGACGCCGCTGGTCGGGGCCCCCGGCCGGCTCGTCACCGCCGACCGGGGCGCGGTCCGGCTGACGGCCACGCCCGGCGACGTGCCGGTCAAGGTGCGGTGGTCACGGTGGCTGTCGCTCGATGGCCCGGACGGCTGCCTGCGACCCGGCGCCGACGGGTGGACCGAGGTGCGGGTACGCGCGGCCGGCGACTACTCGATCTCCAGCAGCCTGGCACCGGCCAACCACTGCTGACGGTCCTGCCGTCGGTCACCCACCGGCGTGCTGGCAGCATGTCGGGCGTGCCTCCCCACCTCGCGCGCTGGACCGGCCTGGCCGGCTCGATGCTGCTCGCGCTGTCCGCGTTCCTCGGCGGCGCGTTTCCCAGTGGCCCCCTGCGCAGCACCCCGGTCAGCATCTGGCAGGGCACCAACGGCCCGCTGATCCTGGCCGCCTGGGCGGTCGGCACCGGCCTGATGGCGTACGCCTGGTGGGCGCTGCGCGACGGCGGCCCGTCGACTCGATGGGCGCTGCTCACCGTGGGGCTGTGGCTGCTGCCGCTGCTGGTCGCGCCGC
Organism: Micromonospora sp. M61; assembly: GCF_018070245.1. Lineage (NCBI taxonomy): Bacteria > Bacillati > Actinomycetota > Actinomycetes > Micromonosporales > Micromonosporaceae > Micromonospora > Micromonospora sp. M61. Next base: position 6,788 of record NZ_JAGPYA010000107.1, read on the forward strand.
CCTTCGGCAGCCGCGACGTGTACGCGTACGCGTGTCAGGGCGCCAGCTTCGCCGGTGGCATCAGCCCGTACGAGCAGGGCGTCTCCGCCCTGCCCTGCCCCTGGCTGGACTCGGTCTCCTACATCTGGCGGGACACCCCCGCGCCGTACGGGCCGCTCTTCGTGCTCGTCGCGGCTGCGGTGGTCAAGGTCGCCGGCTCGCTGACCGCCAGCATCGTGCTGTTCCGGGCGCTGGCATTGCTCGGCGTGGTGTTGAGCGCGTGGGCGCTGCCGGTGCTGGCCCGCCGGGCCGGGGTGCCGGCCAAGCGGGCGGTCTGGCTGGCGCTGGGCTCCCCGCTGGTCGCCGCGCACCTCATCGGTGGCCCACACAACGACATACTGATGCTCGCCGCGCTGGTCGGTGGGCTGGCCGTGGTGGCCGCACACCCGCGCCGACGCGGCATGCTGCTGGTCGGCGGGCTGCTCCTCGGAGTCGCCGTGTCGATCAAGGTCACCGCCGTGGTGGTGGTCCCGTTCGCAGCGCTGGCGGCCACCGCCGGCCCGTACCGGCTCCGGACGCTGATCCGCGACGGCGGCTGGGTGGTCGGCGGTGCGGTCGCCACCGTGGTGGGCGTGACCATCGCCGGCGGGCTGGACTTCGGCTGGGTCGGCGGGCTGTCCCAGGGCGGCGCCGCCGTCGCCTGGACGTCCCCGCCGACCGCCGTCGGTCAGACCGTCGGTTACGTCGCCGCGCTGTTCGGCGCTCACATCGACGCGTTGCCGGTGACGCGCGGGACAGCCGTGCTGGTCCTGGCCGTCCTCCTCGTCTGGCTCTGGTGGCGGGCCCGCACCCGCGACCCCCTGTACTACGCCGGCCTCGCGCTCGCCGTCACCGTCGCGCTCTCTCCCGTGGTGCACCCCTGGTACTGGACGTGGCCGTTGTTCGTGCTGGCCGCCACCGCCCGCCGTACCGGCTGGTTCACCGTGGTCGCCCTCGTCGCGTCGCTCCTGGTGCTGCCGGACGGCACCGGGCTGCCCCGGTTCACCAAGACGGTCGGGGCGCCACTGATGACGCTGTTGGTGATCGTGGTGGTCGTCCGGTTGGTACGGTCGGCTCGGGCGGCCCGTCAGCCGGTCGCCGCCGACTGAGGGAAGGTGCGCCGGTGACCGCTCCCGGCCCGCCTGTTCCGCCGCCTGTTCCGCCCTCGCGTTTTCCGCCGCCGCCTCGTCCTCTGTCGGCACGCCTTGCCCGGTACGCGGGCCTGGCCGGCGCGGTCCTGCTCACTGTGGCCGGCTACCTCGGCGGTGCCCTGCCCGACGCCCCGCTCGGCGTGACACCGGTGTCGACCTGGCGAACCCCGGACGGCCCGGCGACGCTGATCTGCTGGCTGGCCGGCACCACGCTGCTGGTCGGTGCGTGGTGGTCGCTGCGCGGGGGCGCACCGTCGACCCGGTGGGCGTACGTCACGGCCGGGCTGTGGGCGCTGCCGCTGCTCGTCGCGCCACCACTGGGCAGCCGGGACGTCTACTCGTACGCCTGCCAGGGCTGGACATACGCGCACGGCGTCGACCCGTACGCGGTGGGGGTGGCGGCGGCGGGCTGCCCCTGGCTGGACACGGTTGCGCCGATCTGGCGGGACACCCCGGCACCGTACGGGCCGGTGTTCGTCCTGCTCGCGGCGCTGGCGGTCACGCTCGGCGGCGGGCTCACCGGCACTGTGGTGCTGCTGCGGGTGATCGCCGTGGCGGGGTTGCTGCTGGCCGCGATCTCCCTGCCCGGCCTGGCACGGGCAGCCGGGGTGCCGACCCGGCGCGCCGCGTGGCTGGCGTTGGCCGCCCCACTGGTCGGGGTGCACCTCATCGCCGGCGCGCACAACGACGCGGTGATGCTGGGCCTGCTGCTCTGCGGGCTGCTGGTGGCGATCCGGCGACCGGGTTGGCCTCCGGCACTGCTCCTGGCCGGGGCGCTGCTCGGGTTGGCGGTGACCGTGAAGGCCAGCGCGGTCGTGGTGGTGCCGTTCGCCGCCCTGGCCGCAGTCCGTGGTCGTCACACCGTACGGGCGTTGCTGCGCGACGGCGGCTGGCTGGCCGGTGGGCTGCTCGGTGCGGTGCTGGTCACCTCGGCGGTGTCCGGGCTCGGGTTCGGCTGGGTGGGCGGGCTGACGCACAGCGGCGACTCGGAGCAGTGGACGTCACCACCCACCGCCGTCGGGTTCGTGGTGGACTACGCCGGTGCGCTGGTCGGCCGGGACCCGCAGGCGGTGCCGGTGGTCCGGGCAGTCGCCCTGCTGCTGCTGGCCGGGGTGCTGGTGGTGCTCTGGTGGCGGGCCTGGCGGGCGCTGCGCGGCTTCAGCGATGCCCGGCGGGTGGCGCGGGTCGAGGGCGCGCGGGTCGATGGGGCGCGGGTCGATGGGGCGCGGGTCGAGGGCGCGCGGGTCGATGTGGCGCGGGTCGAGGGCGCGCGGGTCGACGGGGCGCGGGTCGAGGTTGCGTGGGTCGACGGGGCGTGGGTCGAGGAGGCTCGGGTCGAGGAGGCGCGCCCTCGGGTGGTGCTGCACGGCGCTGCCCTGGCGCTGGTCGCCACCGTCGTCCTGTCCCCGGTCTTCCACCCCTGGTACGCGACCTGGCCCCTGGCGCTGCTCGCACTAACCGCCGCCCGAACGACGTGGTTCGTGCTGCCAGTGGCGGTGGCGGCCTTCCTGACCCTGCCCGACGGCACGAACCTGGCCCGCTTCACCAAGGCACCCGGCGCCCTGGCGATGACCGCCCTGCTCCTGATCGTGGTCCTACTGGTCCTGCGCACCACCCACCGCCCGGGTCCAACCCGTCGATCATGAGGTTGGCGGGGACAACTCGGACGGAACGCCGGGCCAACGTCATGATCGACGTGTCCGGGCGGCCAAGATCGTGCTCGATCATGGATAGGGGGCTTCGAGCCGCCCTGGTGGCCACTACAACCATGATCGAGCACGATCCCCGTCCCGGCCCAGTCCAAGATCCGCGCAACTTCAGGGAAAGTGCTGCCTACGGTGCGTGGGCGGCAGCAACATCCCGGACGTTGCGCGGGGCGCGGGGCGCGGGGCGCGGGGCGCGGGGCGCGGGGCGCGGGG
>NZ_JAGPYA010000108.1:0-9647 GCF_018070245.1 Micromonospora sp. M61
GGCTCGTCGGCGATGATCAGGCGCGGGTCCCGGGACAGCGCCATGGCGATCACCACGCGCTGCCGCTGCCCGCCGGACAGCTCATGCGGGTACGCGGACAGGGTGCGCCGTGCGTCCAGGCCCACCAGGTCCATCAGCTCCTCGGCCGACCGGGTGCCGCCTCGGCTGATCATCTGGGCGAGCTGGGGGCCGACGCGCAGTGAGGGGTTCAACGCCGAGAGGGCGTCCTGGTAGACCATCGCGATCTCGCGGCCCATCAGGGCACGACGTCGTTTGGTGCTCATCGTCAGCAGGTCGGTGCCCGCGAAGCGGACCTCGCCGCGGACCCGGGCTCCCTGCGGCAGCAGGCCCATCACGGCGAGCGAGGTCAGGGACTTGCCCGAGCCGGACTCTCCCACCAGGCCCATCACCTCGCCGGGGCGGACGTCGAAGGTCAGGTCGTCGACGATGTCGACGCCCCGGTGGCGCCCCTCGAACCCGATCGACAGGTTCCGGACCTCCAGGACGGGCTCACCCTCCGGGAGCGGACGGGCCCGCTCGCGCAGCCGCTGCGCCGCCTCGGCCAGGCCGGGCAGCTGCACCACCTCACCGGAGCCGGGCTGCGCCTCCTCCTGCGCGTCGCCGACCTTCGTCGCGGTGGCACGCCGCGCCGCCGGGGCGGCCCAGGCGTCGGACATCCCCTCGGAGAGCACGTTCAGGGCGAGCACGGTCAGCAGGATCAGCAGGCCGGGGAAAAACGTGGCCCACCAGCCACCGATCTGCACCATCTCCTTGCCGAAGGCGATCACCGAACCCCACGAGGAGGCCGCCTCCTGGGGCGCGAGCCCGCCACCGATGAAGGAGAGGGACGCCTCGAACACGATCGCGTCGGCCACCATGACGGTGACGAAGACGAGGATCGGGGCGGCGCAGTTGCGCAGGATGTGCCGCCAGAGGATGTGCGGCCGTCGGGCGCCGATGATCCGTTCGGCCGCGACGTAGTCCTCCCGGTACTGCGAGAGCACGTTGGCGCGCACGATGCGCGCGATCGAGGGCACGAAGACGAACCCGATCGCGACCACGAGGACCACGAGGCTGTTCTTGCCGAAGGAGATGATCAGCAGGGCGGAGAGCACGATGGCGGGGAATGCCATGACGACGTCGAGGCACCGCATCACCACCTCGTCGATCGCGGGCCGGCTGGTTCCCGCCAGCGCGCCCAGAATCGCGCCGACCACCAGGGCGATGCCGGCGCTGCCGAAGCCCACGATCAACGAGCGGCGGGTGCCGGCGACCAGGCGTGAGAACACGTCGCGTCCGAGCTTGTCCAGGCCGAACCAGTAGTCGCCGTTCGGGCCGGTCAGCGCGGCACCGAGCCCGGCCTGCGCGGGGTCGTGCCGCAGGAGCAGCGGCGCGAAGATGCCCACCACGACGATGAGCAGGACGAAGCTCAGTGCGATCCGGGCCGTGATGCTGAGCCGTTTGAAGGCGATGCCGGGAGCCGACAGCCGGGCGGTGAGTGTTCGACGCATCAGTGGGCTCCGCGCAGTCGAGGGTTGGCGAAGAGGTAGAGGATGTCGACCACCAGGTTCACGACGACGAAGCAGATGGCGATCGTCAGCACGGTTCCCTGCGCGAGGGCGGTGTCGTTCTGCTGCACCGCGCTCATGATCTGGGTGCCCATGCCGGGCAGCGAGAAGATGGCCTCGATGACGACAGTGCCGCCCAGCAGGTAGCCGATCCGCAGGCCCAGCACGGTGAGCGGGTTGACGAGCGCGTTGCGCAGCACGTTGCGGCCGACCACCACGCGGGGCGGCAGGCCGGCGCCGATGGCGGTGCGCACGTAGTCCTTGTCGAGTTCCTCGACCATCGACGTCCGCACGATTCTGGCCAGTGAGCAGCCGACCGGGACGGCGAGAGCGAGCGCCGGCATGGCGAGCGACTGGAGCCAGAGCGAGAAGGAGTCACCGGGGTTGACGTACCCGCCGGTCGGGAAGACGGGGCGGCGGACCGAGAACTCCTGGATGAGCAGGAGGGCCAGCCAGAACGACGGCATGGCGATACCGGCCATCGAGACGAACCGGATGACCTGGTCGGGCCAGCGATCGCGGTACAGCGCCGCGGGGATGCCGAGGGCCAACGCGATGATCAGCGCGCCGACGATGCCGAGGGCCGTCAGCTGGATCGTCAGCGGCAGCGCGGTGGCGATCTTGTCGGCGACCGGGACGGACGGCGGGAAGGTCATGCCCAGATCGCCCCGGAGCAGGTCGCCCAGGAAGTGCAGGTACCGCAGGGGCAGCGGGTCGTCGAGGCCGTTGGCGGCCTTGAACGCGGCCACCTGCGCGGCGGTTGCCTGGTCGCCGAGGACGGACAACGCGGGATCGATCGGGGAGAACTGCATGATCACGAAGACGAAGATCGTGATGCCCAGCACCAGGGGTATCAGGGTCAGGAGTCGTCGCGTGACCAGGCTCAGAACGCTCAGCATGGTGTCTTTCTTTCGTCGAGGGCCGCCGGGACGTCCCGCCCAGCCCAAGGGACAGGGCTGGGCGGGACGCTAGGGGCCGGGGTCCGGGCCCCCGAAGCGGGCTCAGCCCTTTCGGCTGCTGCCCAGGAAGTACAGGCCTGTGGTCGCCGCGCCCGAGAAGTCGCTGAGCTTCGCGGGGTCGTATGCGGTGACGACCTTGGTGTGCAGGATCGGGTACAGGGGGACCTCGTCGGCCACCTTGTCCAGAGCCTGCTTCCACAGGGCCTTGCGGGCCGCCTCGTCGGAGGTCTGCGCGGCCTTGTCGAGCAGGTCGGCCATGGCCTTGCGGTCGGTGGCGTTCCACCGGTAGCGCAGGCCCGGCCAGGTCTCGCCGTAATAGAACCAGCGCATCAGCAGGTCGGTGTCGACGCCGAAGACGCTGGGGTCTCCGGTGGCCATCAGGACCCGGAAGGTGTCCTTCGGAACGATGTCACCGTAGATGGCCGAGGACGGCACGGTGTTGAGGGTGGCGGTGACGCCGATCTTCTTCCACTGCTCGATGACCAGCGGGGCGACATCCTTCACGGCGGAGTTGTCCGTGGTGTCGAGCTGGAACTTCAGGTTCGAGACGCCGGCCTCCTGGAGCAGGCTCTTGGCCTTTTCCAGGTTGTAGTCGTAGACGGTGGCGGCCTTCTGGTAGTCCTTGTTGCCCTCGTCCAGGTAGCTCGTCGCCGCCGTGCCGTAACCGTTGAGCGCGGTCTTGATGACCTCGTCCTTGTTGATCGCGTAGTGCAGGGCCTGGCGCACCCGCTTGTCGTTGAACGGCGCCGCCGACGAGTTGAACATGAGGAAGACCTGGTTGAAGGCCTGCTTCACGTCGACCGTGTACTTGTCCTTGAGCGAGTCGACGTTCAGGTACGGCACCGACTCGATGGCCTGGACTCGGCCGCCCTGCAGGTCCGACACCCGCGCGGAGGCCTCGGAGGTGGTGTTCCAGGTCATCGTCTCGACCTTGGCCGGACGGGGCCCGCTGTAGTTCGGGTTCTTGCTGAGCTTGATACCCGACTCCTTGGACGCGCTGTCCATCTTGAAGGGGCCGGAGCCGATCGGTGCCGTGTCGAAGGCCTTCGACGCGTCCGCGTCCGCGGTCTTCGCCTTCGGCAGGATCTTGATGACGGCGATCCGCTCGGAGAACAGGGCGAACGGGTACTTCAGCTTGAACTCGGCGGTCGTCGCGTCCTTGGCGGTCACCGAGTCGATGAACGACACGAAGCCCTGCATCAGCGGCGGGGCCTTGGGGTCCACCGGCTTGAGGACCCGGGTGAAGGACCAGGCGACGTCCTCGGCGGTGACCGGGGTGCCGTCGGAGAACTTCGCGCCGTCACGCACCGCCACGGTGTAGGTGAGCCCGTCGGCGCTGGCCACCGGGTCTTCCTTCGCGAGAGCACGGTAGGGTTCCCGCGTGACCGGGTCTAGATCGATCAGACCCTCGAAGATGTGCTGGTTGACCGCGGTCGCCACCGCCGACGAGGCGTTACCCGGGTCGAACCCGCTGGAGAGGGTGAACGCCAGGGTGGTCTCGATGGAGGTCTTCCCCCCGCCCCCCTCGACGGCGTTGGTCGAAGCCGGCCCGCCGCTGCACGCGACCAGTCCGAGAGCGAGCGTTGCCGCAGTGGACGCGACGGCCAGCGAGCGGAGCCGACGCGGGGGGACGCGCCAACTCCCCGATGGCTTAACGGTGGTGCTCACGTAGCTGCCTCCATAGGCTCTTCATGCGCTCGCGTGACGCTCGCGCTGAGGGATTCGAAGATAATGGGGTCTGACGTCTGACATCTGATGCCGATAGGGTGAGCGTGTCAGATTCGTGAGGGAAGGGCAAGTGCCAGATGACGACCATTGACGCCACTCCGCTACGCGGTGCGGAGCGCCCAGGTCCCCGCCGGCAGGAAGTCGCTACCAAGATCAAGGAGTACATCCTGCGGAATCGCCTCAAGCCGGGAGACATCCTCCCCACCGAGGCGGAGCTGTGTGACGCCGTGGGCGCCAGCCGGTCCAGCGTGCGCGAGGCCGTCAAGATCCTCTCCGCCCTCGACATCGTCGAGGTACGGCACGGTCACGGCACGTTCGTCGGCCGCATGTCCCTCGCCGCCCTCGTGGAGGGCCTGACCTTCCGCGGTCTCCTGAGTGGCGAGGAAGATCACCACGTGCTGGGGCAGGTCGTCGATGTCCGCCAGACCCTGGAGCAGGGGCTCGCAGCCCAGGTCATCGCCGTCCTCGACGGCGAGCACCGGGTGGCCCTCTCCGCGCTCGTCGACGAGATGGAGAGCCTGGCAGGCCAGGGGAAGGACTTCCTCGACGTCGACCGGGCCTTCCACGTGAAGTTGCTCGAGCCCCTCGGCAACGACCTGATCCTCCAGCTGACCGAGGCGTTCTGGCAGGTCCAGGCCATCGTCGCTCCCACGCTGCGCACCGAGCCGGAGGACCGGCTGATCACCGCCCACCGTCACCGGGCAATCGTGGACGCGATCGCGGCCGGCAACGTGGCCGGCCTGCAAGCCGCCATCGCCGACCACTACGCGCCCATCCGGGCGAGCATCGCCCGCGTCGTGCGGGCCTGAATCGACACCGCCATCGCCGTACGACTCGCAAGCCGGTCAGCGGCCATGGTCGGTCACAGTGCCCGGCGGAGCCACTCCTCGACGCCGGCGATGTGCACTGTCGCCCAGGAACGCGCAAGGTCGGCGTGCCCGATCGTGATCGCGTCGACAATCGCCTGATGCTGCTCCCGGGTCCGGGCGATGACGCCCTGCTGGGTGACACCGCGCCAGATGCGGGCCCGGGTGGTGGGCCCGGAGAGCCCGTCGAGCAGCGAGCACAGCACCGTGTTTCCGGAGCCGACGGCGATCAGGCGGTGGAACTGCAGATCGTTGGCGACCAGGGCCTCCACGTCGTGGGTGTCGCCGAGGTTGTCGAGCACGGCCTGGAGGCCGGCGACGTCCTCGGCGGCCATCCGCTGCGCGGCCAGCGCCGTGGCGGCCGGCTCAAGGATGCGCCGCACCTCGAGGAACTCCAGCACTGTGTCGTCGCGGTGGAAGTCCACGACGAAATTGAGCATGTCGAGCAGCAACTGTGGGGCAAGGCTGGTGACGTAGGTGCCGTCACCCTGGCGGACATCCAGGATGCGGATGATGGACAGGGCCTTCACCGCTTCACGCAGGGAGTTGCGGGACAGACCGAGCCGCCGGGCCAGGTCCGCCTCCTTCGGCAGTCGATCGCCGGGGCCGAGCTCGCCCGACGTGATCATCATCTTGATCTTGCCGATCGCCTCGTCGGTGAGAGCCATCGCCGCCTCCGCACATGTTCGGGGTTGGGCCCGTTCCCATGATCGCCGGGTCAGACCGCCAGCCGGTAGACCCGAGCGGCAGTGCCTCCGAAGATCGCGTGTGAGGCCGCCTCGGACAGCGCCGGCAACACCTGGTGCAGCGCGGCCCGCACCCGGCCGTAGCTGCCCGCGAGCAGGCACAGTGGCCAGTCGGAACCGAACATCAAACGATCCGGCCCGAAGCGGTCGAGCGCCTCGCGGACGAACGGTCGCAGGTCGTCGGCCCGCCACGAGACCCAGTCGGCCTCCGTCACCAGGCCGGACATCTTGGCCGTGACGTTGGGCTGCTCGGCCAGCGCCGCGAACGGCCCGCGCCACCGGGCCAGCCCGGTCGCACCCGCCCGGATCTCCGGTTTGCCGAGATGATCGAGGACGAAGCGGACGTGCGGCAGCGCCGCGGCGGCCCGCGCCGCGGCGGGCAGCTGGTCCACCCGGACCAGCAGGTCGAAGGCCAGCCCGGCTGCCGCGACGACACGGAGTCCGCGGCGCACGTCCGGGCGGTCCAGATGGTCCGGATCCGGCTCGGCCTGAATCTGGGCGCGGACACCGACCACCCGATCGCCACCGGAGCGCCGGAGGTGCCTGGCGATGCGGGCCTCCAAGCCGGGACCGGTCAGGTCAGCCCACAGCACCACACCCGCGATCTGCGGCGCCTCGGTCGCCCACCGGAGCAGGTCCCCCGACTCCGCCTCGTCGCATCGCCCACTCTCCACGAGGATGGAGCGATCGACCTCGGCCGCGCGCAGTTGCGCCTGCCACTGGGCCACTGTGAACGGACGCCGGACCGACCGCATCCGGTCGTCGAGCCGGGCGCAGGCGGGCGGGTTCCCCCAGAGGTGATGGTGCGCGTCGACAGTCAGCACGCAGGCCCCACCGCGGCTGACGCCGCGCGGCTGGCCACGTCCGCACCGCGATGCCGTGATCGCAGAAGCTTCACCAACACCACCCCGCATACATCGGATGTTTCCGGGCTTGAGAGCTCGGACATCTGATGTCTAACAGCTGTCGATGGTTCAGGCAATAGGCCGAGATGGGCTGGCGATCCACCATTCGGTTCGCGATCTTCATCGCAAGCAACCTCACCAGGATTTCCAGTACGACCCATTGACAAAAATATACATCCCACGTTAACTCCCATGGCATAGAGGAGGCCCTATGCCTGTCATCGGCCGTACCCAGACGATCCTGCGAGCCGCAGCGGCGGCTCTTCTCGTGGCCGCGGCCCTGACCGCCGCGTCCGCGAACTCCGCTCCGGCCGAAGCAGCCGCCGACCCCGGGCTTGCGCTCTGGTACGACGAGCCCGCCGCCAACTGGGAGAGCAACGCGCTTCCGCTGGGCAACGGTGCGCTCGGCGCCATGGTCTTCGGTGGCATCCAGACCGAACGCCTGCAACTCAACGAGAAGACACTGTGGACGGGCGGTCCCGGCACCAGCGGCTACAACCACGGCAACTGGACGTCACCACGGCCCGGAGCCCTGACCGGCGTGCAGGCTCAGATCGACCGGGACACACGGATGGCACCTGGCGCGGTCGCCACGTCACTCGGCCAGCCGGCGACCGGATTCGGCTCGTACCAGAACCTCGCCGACATGTACCTCGACATGTCCGGCACCCCGGCCACCGTGAGCGACTATCGGCGCGAGCTGGATCTCGCCGAGGCCACCGCTCGCGTCGGGTACTCCTACGGCGGGGTGTCCTACCAGCGCGAATACTTCGCCAGCCACCCCCGCAACGTGATCGTCACCCGGCTGTCGGCCAGCCAGGCCGGCAAGGTCTCCTTCGTCCTGCGTACCGCCTCGGCCCAGCCCGGCAGCACCGTCACCGTGGCGAACGGCCGGATCACCGTGCGGGGCGCGCTGCCCGGCAACGGGCTGACCCACGAGACCCAGTACCGGGTGGTGACCACAGGTGGCACCCGGACCGACGGCACCGACCGGATCACCGTCACCGGCGCCGACTCGGCGTTCATCGTGCTGTCCGCCGCGACGTCGTACGCCGACACCTACCCCAGCTATCGCGGCGCCGACCCCCACGCCCAGGTCACCCAGGCGGTCGACGGCGCGGCTGCCTCGACGGTGGCGGCGCTGCGCGCGGCCCACCTCGCCGACTACAAGAGTCTCTTCGACCGCGTCCGGCTCAACGTGGGCGGGCAGATGCCGAACGTTCCCACCGACGAGCTGCGGTCGGCCTACACCGGTGCCGCTGGACGAGCCCAGGACCGCGCCCTGGAGTCGCTGTACTTCTCCTTCGGCCGGTACCTGCTCATCTCGTCCTCCCGCGGCGGCTCCCTGCCAGCCAACCTGCAGGGCATCTGGAACAACTCCAACACCCCGCCCTGGCAGGCCGACTACCACACCAACATCAACGTGCAGATGAACTACTGGCCGGCGGAGACCACGAACCTGGCAGAGACCGCCACGCCGCTGTTCGACTTCATCGACGCCCTGCGCGCACCAGGCCGGGTCACCGCGCAGAACATCTACGGTACGAGCGGCTGGGTCACGCACCTCAGCACCAACCCGTACGGCTTCACCGGCGTCCAGGACTGGGCCACCGCCTTCTGGTTCCCGGAGGCGGCCGCGTGGTTGTGCCAGCACCTCTACGAGCACTACCGCTTCACCCGCGACACGACGTTCCTCCGCGACCAGGCGTACCCGGCGATGAAGGAGGCAGCGGAGTTCTGGCGGGCCAACCTGCACGTCGATCCGCGCGACGGCAGGCTGGTCGTCTCGCCCAGCTACTCACCCGAGCAGGGTGACTTCTCGGCCGGCGCGTCGATGAGCGAGCAGATCGTGTGGGACCTGCTCACCAACACCATCGAGGCGAGCGCCACGCTCGGCGTCGACGCCACTCTGCGCGGGCAGTGGCAGACCACGCTGAACAAGCTCGACCCCGGCCTGCGGGTCGGCTCCTGGGGTCAGTTGCAGGAGTGGAAGGTGGACTGGGACAGCCCGACCAACGACCACCGGCACGTCTCGCACCTGTACGCCCTGCACCCGGGGCGGCAGATATCACCGTCGACCACCCCTGCTCTCGCCAACGCCGCCCGCGTTTCCCTCACGGCGCGAGGCGACGGCGGCACCGGCTGGAGCAAGGCCTGGAAAATCAACTTCTGGGCCCGGCTGCTCGACGGCGACCACGCCCACAAGATGCTCAGCGAGCAGCTCAAGAGCAGCACCCTCGCCAACCTGTTCGACACCCACCCGCCGTTCCAGATCGACGGCAACTTCGGGGCCACCGCCGGAATGGCGGAGATGCTGCTGCAGAGCCAGAACGGCGTCGTCGACGTGCTGCCCGCCGTGCCGACGGCCTGGCCCACCGGCTCGGTCAGCGGTCTGCGGGCCCGCGGGAACGTCACTGTGGACACCGAGTGGCGCAACCGGCTGGCCAGTCGGATCACGCTGACCGCAGGCAACAGCGGCTCCCTCACCGTACGGAATCCGATGCTGGCGACCGCGTCTCTGGTGGACCTGACCACGAACCAGGCCGTGCCGGTGAACCGCACGGGTGACCGGGTGACGTTCACGGCCGAAGCCGGGCACCGCTACCAGGCGGTCTCCGACGCGGCGACCGGCACGATCGCCGGGGTGGCCAGCGGACGTTGTGTCGACGTGCCCGGCGCCGCCACCACCGACGGCACCGCCCTGATCCTCTGGGACTGCACCGCAGCGACCAACCAGATCTGGACCCGCCAGGCCGACAGCACCATCCGCAACCGCGGCAAATGCCTCGCCCCCGCCAGCACCACAGCCGGCGCCGCCGCCACCATCACCACCTGCGGCACCGCCACCAACCAACGCTGGACCTACGACACCACC
>NZ_JAGPYA010000109.1:0-9422 GCF_018070245.1 Micromonospora sp. M61
CTGCGCCTGGATCGAGACGTCCAGCGCGGAGACCGGCTCGTCGGCGACGATCAGCTTCGGCCGCAGGGCCAGCGCGCGGGCGATGCCGATGCGCTGACGTTGACCGCCGGAGAACTCGTGCGGGTACCGGTTGTAGTGCTCCGGGTTCAACCCGACCAGCTCCAGCAACTCCTGCACCCGGGCCTTCACGCCACCCGGCGGCTTGATCCCGTTGACCTGCAACGGCATCGCCACGATCCGGCCCACGGTGTGCCGCGGGTTCAACGAGGCGTACGGGTCCTGGAAGATGATCTGGAGTTCCTGACGCAGCGGACGCAGCTCCCGCCGGCCGGCGTGCGTGATGTCCCGCCCGTCGAATTCGATGCTGCCGCTCGTCGGCTCCAGCAGCCGCACCAGCATCCGACCGGTGGTCGTCTTGCCGCAGCCGGACTCCCCCACCAACCCGAGCGTCTCGCCGGGTCGCACATCGAAGTCGAGGCCGTCCACCGCCCGCACCAGGCCGGTGGCGCGCAGCCCCTGGCGTACCGGGAAGTGCTTGGTCAGCCCGCGCACCCGCAACAGTGGTTCGTCGGTCATCGGGCCACCCCCACGGATGCGACGTCCTCGGCGTAGAACGCGGCCCGCTCCTCCGCGCTCAGGTGGCAGGCGACCAGGTGGCCGTCCGCCCCGGCCGCTCGCAGCTCGGGCACTTCGCTGCGGGAGCGGCTGCCGGCGCGGTCCGCGTACCGGCAGCGGGGGTGGAACGCGCAGCCGGACGGCAGGTTGATCAGGCTGGGCGGGTTGCCGGGGATCGGCACCAGGTCCGCGTCCGCGTCGCCGTGCAGCGACGGCACGCTGGAGAGCAACCCCCAGGTGTACGGGTGCTGCGGCGAGCGGAGCACCTGCTCGACCGTGCCCCGCTCGATGGCGCGCCCCCCGTACATGACCAGCACGTCGTCGGCGACCTGGCCGACCACGCCAAGGTCGTGGGTGATCAGGATGATCGCGGAGTGGAACTCGGCCTGGAGGTCGGCGAGCAGGTCCAGGATCTGCGCCTGCACGGTGACGTCCAGTGCGGTGGTCGGCTCGTCGGCGATCAGCAGCGCCGGGTCGTTGACCAGGGACATCGCGATCATCGCCCGCTGGCGCATGCCACCGGAGAACTCGTGCGGGTACTGGTCGAAGCGGCGCGCCGGCTGCGGGATGCCCACCCGGTCCAGCATGTCGACCGCCCGCTGGCGGGCCTCGCGCCGGTTGGCCTTCGGGTGGTGCACCCGGTACGCCTCGGCGATCTGCCGACCCACCGTGTAGTACGGGTGCAGCGCCGACAGTGGATCCTGGAAGATCATCGCCATGTCCCGGCCGCGCAGCCGGCGTACCTCCTCGTCGCCGAGGCCGACCACCTGACGGCCACCGACGGAGATCTCCCCGGTGATGGTGGTCCGCTTGGGGTCGTGCAGGCCCAGGATGGCCAGCGAGGTGACGCTCTTGCCGGAACCGGACTCACCCACGATGCCGAGGGTGCGGCCCCGCTCGACGGCGAACGACACGCCGTCGACCGCGCGCACCACGCCGTCCTCGGTGTCGAACCGGACCCGCAGGTCACGCACCCGCAGGTAGGCATCCTCGTCGGAGCGCTGTGCCGGCACGGCGGGACGGTCGTCCGGATCGCCGGACGGCAACGGTTCCGAGCTGTCCACGGCCCACCTCCCTCAGTGACGAAGGGAACTTACATGAAAGTCCCGAGGGTGAAAATAAGCTACAAAGTCGGCACGTGTCAGCGGGCCCGAGCGTAACGAGTCGGCATCGGCCGCGCACCCCCCTCACCTCGCCATCCACGCCCATTCATGCCGCGATCGCACCTTGGGTGCGACCATGGTGTCGGCAGCACCGGGAGGATTCCCGCCGGCACGAGGTGGAGGTGACGATGACCGCGGCGGTGTTCAACCACGAAGGCCCGTGGACCGAAGAGGAGTACCTCGCCCTCGGCGAGACGCAGCAACGCGTCGAACTCTTCGACGGGAGCCTCCACGTGACCCCAGCCCCCACCCCTCGACACCAGAACATCTCCGGCGAACTACGCGCAGTGCTACGAGCCCCGGTGCGCGAAGCCGGCCTGCACGTCTTGGAAGCGGTGAACGTCCGCCTCAGGCCCGGCCGGATCCCGATCCCCGATCTTGTTATCACCGGTCCGATCGACTTCGACGAACTCAACGTCGAGGCGGGTGACGTGCGGCTGGTTTGCGAGATCATCTCGCCGAGCAACGCCTCGACCGACAAAGTCCTCAAGATGCACTACTACGCGGCCGCCGGCATCGAGTGGTATCTCCTGGTGGAGCAGGACAGTGGAACCATGCATCTGTACCAGCGGCGGGGCGGTCACTACACCGAGCAGTCCGTAACCAGACCGGGCGATCTGCTGGTGCTTACCGAGCCGGTGAAGGCCACGATCCGGCCGGAGGACCTCGTCCCCTGACGGGTGTCGGTCGGCTGGCCTAGGGTCGGTCGCATGACCGAATTCGACGCGGCCAGTGCCGCCGTCCAGGCCGCCCTCGACGCGGGCGCCCGGTACGCCGACGCGCGGGTGATGCACCGCCGCTACGAGTCGATGACCGCGCGCAACGGCGACGTGGAGGAGCTGACCCAGGACGAGAGCATCGGCATCGGTGTCCGGGCACTTGTCGGTGCGAGTTGGGGCTTCTACGCCGTACCCGATCTATCCGACGCCGCCGCCCGCGACGCAGGCCGGCGCGCGACGCGGACGGCCATGGCGAGCGCGCGGGTGCCAGGCCCGCCTGTCGACCTGGTTCCGGCGGAGGCGGTCACCGCGAGCTGGGCCTCCGGCTGCCAGATCGACCCGCTCGGGGTGCCCCTGTCGGACAAGGGTGACCTGCTGGTCGACGCGACCCGCACGATGGCCGAGCACGGCGCCGACCTGGCCGAGGGCCTCTACCAGGTCTGGGACACCGCGAAGTGGTTCGTCTCCAGTGAGGGCCACCGGATCGACCAGCGGATCCGCGAGTGCGGCGGCGGCATCTCCGCCACCTCCATCGGTGACGGCGAGACGCAGCGCCGGTCCTGGCCGAGCTACCGGGGGCAGTACGGCACCACGGGATGGGAGCTGGTCGAGTCGCTCGACCTGGCCGCGCACGCCGCACAGATCGCCGAGGAGTCCCGGGCGCTGCTGACCGCACCGCTCTGCCCTGCGGGCGAGACCGATCTGATCCTCGGCGGTGAGCAGTTGGCCCTCCAGATCCACGAGTCGGTCGGGCACGCCATCGAGTTGGACCGGATCCTCGGCTGGGAGGCGGCGTTCGCCGGCACGTCCTGGCTGGACCTGGCGCAGCTCGGCTCGCTGCGCTACGGCTCCGAGCTGATGAACATCACCATCGATCCCACGATCCCCGGCGCGCTGGGCAGCTTCGGCTTCGACGACGAGGGTTCCCCGGCGGTCAAGCGGGACGCGGTGCGCGACGGTCGCTGGGTGGGGGTGCTCGCCGGCCGGGACTCAGCCGCCATGGCCAGCCTCGACTACGGCGGCAGCGTACGGGCCGACGGGTGGGCCCGACTGCCGATGGTGCGGATGACCAACGTCGGTCTGGAACCGGGCCCGCACACCCTGGAGGAGATCATCGCGGCCACCGACGACGGCGTGCTGATGGACCTCAACCGCTCCTGGTCGATCGACGACAAGCGGCTCAACTTCCAGTTCGGTTGCGAGGTCGGCTGGGAGATCAAGAAGGGGCGGCGGGGGCGGATGCTGCGCAATCCCACGTACACCGGGATCGGCCCGCTCTTCTGGCGCTCGATGGACATGCTGTCCAGTGAGACGGTCTCCTGGGGCACGCCCAACTGCGGCAAGGGCCAGCCCGGCCAGATCGGCCACACCGGTCACCCGGCCGCGCCGGCCAGGTTCCGCAACGTCCGGGTGGGGGTTTCAGCATGAGCGAGTTGGAGCTGGCCGGGCAGGTTGTCGAGCTGGTTCGGCGTCTCGGCGGTCCGGCCGCGCAGGCCGATGCGGTGGTGACCCGGGCGGACCTGGCGCTGACCCGGTTCGCCAACTCGGCCATCCACCAGAACGTCGCGGAGTCGACCGTCGGGGTCCGGCTGCGCCTGCACATCGACGGTCGGACCGCCGCCGGCAGCGGCAGCGTGGTCACCGCCGACGGGCTGCACGCGCTCGTGGAACGCACCCTGGCGGCGGCGCGCCTCTGCCCGCCGGACCCGGGCTGGCCGGGGCTGGTCGCACCGACGCCCGTGCCGGCCGCGCCGCCCGTCGACGAGGCGACCGCGTACGCCGAGCCGGACCAGCGGGCCGACCGGGTTGGCGCGTTCGTGGCCGCCGCCGGTGGCCTCAGCACCGCCGGCTACTGCCGCACCGCGCACCGCTCGTCGGCGTTCGCCAACTCGGCCGGGCACACGGCGTCCGGCCGATCGGCGGAGGCGGCGATGGACGGCATCGCGCGCAGCGACGGCGCGGACGGGGTGGCCCGGTTCGCCAGCGACCGGCTCTCCGACCTCGACGGTGCCGAGCTGGGCGCGCACGCCGCGGCGAAGGCGCAGGCGGCGGCCGACCCGGTGGAGCTGCCGCCGGGGCGTTACGAGGTGGTGTTCGAGCCGGCCGCCGTGGCGGACCTGTTGCAGAACCTGTCCTGGTATGGCTTCAACGGCAAGCGGTACGCCGAGCGGCAGTCCTTCGCCGAGCCGGGGGCGGCCCAGTTCGACCGGGCGGTGACCCTGGTGGACGACCCGCTGGGCGCGTCCGGCCTGCCGTTCGACGCGGAGGGCACCGCGCGAGGGGCGCTGACCCTGGTCGAGGCGGGCACCACCCGGGCGGTCGCCCACGATCGGCGGACGGCGGCCGAGGCGGGTGCGCAGTCCACCGGGCACGCGGTCGCGGGTGGCGCCACCTGGGGCCCGATGGCCCGCAACCTGCGGCTGTCCGGCGCGACGGCCGGCCCCGCCAGCGCGACCGGTCGGAACACCACCGGCGCGGCGGCCGGGGCGGTCGTCGACGCGGACACCGCCGCGCTCGTCGCCGGCGTACGCCGTGGGCTGCTGGTCAGCGACCTCTGGTACACCCGGGTGCTGGACCCGAAGAGCCTCGTCGTCACCGGGTTGACCCGCAACGGTGTCTGGCTCATCGAGGACGGCACTGTGGTGCGGGCGGTCCGCGACCTGCGGTTCACCGAGTCGTACCCGCGGGCGCTGGGGCCCGGGGCCGTGCTCGGCCTGGGAGCGCGGGCGGTGCGCCAACCGGATCGGGTGGACGGTGCATGGTGGTCGGCGCCCTCGGTGCGGCTGGCGTCCTGGCACTTCACCGGGGGCGCCTCGGGCTGAACGAGGCGATGTGCGCGCCGACCCGCCGCCGACCGCCGTGTCGGGGTATTTCCGCAGGCCAGACACTCGGGACACTCCCTTGCGCGGACGGCTCGCAGAGATCGGCGTAACGTGTGTCACTTAGCTGCGTCGGTCGATCCGGCGTGGTCGTTGGTGTGCGCATGACGTGGCAGCGGGTGCGGGTTCGCCGGTCCGCGTGCCGACCGGAGAAAGATCCGCCCGCCCGTACGGGCCCGTCGAGGAGACGACTCGAATGACTTCAACGGCAACGAGGCCGCGGGGAGCGCGGGCGCGCGCCGCGATCGCGGCGAAGACGTTGCGTACCGACCGCTGGTGGTTCGCCCCGCTGATCACCGTGATCGGGCTGAGCGCCTGGGTCGCGTACGCGACGGTCCGGGTCTTCATGCACGACTTCTACTGGGTCGCGGATTACCACTACCTGACCCCGTTCTACTCGCCCTGCGTCACCGAGCGGTGCATCGAGGGCGCCTCGCACTTCGGCCGGTTCCTGCCCGGCTGGTGGATCATTCCGGACGCGGCGCTGACCCTGCCGTTCCTGCTGCTGTTCCGGCTGACCTGCTACTACTACCGCAAGGCCTACTACCGGTCGTTCTGGCTGTCACCGCCGGCGTGCGCCGTCCCGGACGGCCACAAGGAGTACGGCGGTGAGACCCGCTTCCCGCTGCTCGGGCAGAACCTGCACCGCTACTTCTTCTACGCTGCCGCGATCATCTCGCTGATCAACACCTGGGACGCGATCCTCGCCTTCCACTCGCCCAAGGGCTTCGGCTTCGGGCTGGGCAACATCATCCTGCTGCTGAACGTGGTGATGCTCTGGGCGTACACGATCTCCTGCCACTCCTGCCGGCACATCATCGGCGGCCGGCTCAAGCACTTCTCCAAGCACCCGGTGCGCTACAAGGCCTGGACGTTCGTCTCGGCCCTGAACGTCCGCCACATGCAGCTCGCCTGGATCACCCTCGGCACCCTGGCGCTGGCCGACTTCTACATCATGGCGCTCGCGGCCGGCTGGTTCTCCGACCTGCGGTTCATCAACTAAAGGGCCCCTGACATGACCACAACCACTCGCATCGAACGACACCACTACGACGTCGTCGTCATCGGGGCCGGCGGCGCCGGTCTGCGCGCGGCGATCGAGGCCCGGCTGGCCGGCAAGAAGACCGCGATCATCTCCAAGTCGCTCTTCGGCAAGGCGCACACGGTGATGGCCGAGGGCGGCGCGGCCGCCGCGATGGGCAACGTGAACAGCCGGGACAACTGGCAGGTGCACTTCCGCGACACCATGCGCGGCGGCAAGTTCCTGAACAACTTCCGGATGGCCGAGCTGCACGCGAAGGAGTCGCCGCAGCGGATCTGGGAGCTGGAGACGTACGGTGCGCTCTTCGACCGCACCAAGGACGGCAAGATCTCGCAGCGCAACTTCGGTGGCCACGAGTACCCGCGCCTGGCGCACGTGGGCGACCGGACCGGCCTGGAGCTGATCCGCACCCTCCAGCAGAAGATCGTGTCGCTCCAGCAGGAGGACCAACGGGAGTTCGGCTCGTACGACGCCCGGATCAAGGTGTTCTCCGAGACCACCATCACCGAGCTGCTGCTCGACGGTGACCGGGTGGCCGGCGCGTTCGGCTACTACCGCGAGTCGGGCGAGTTCATCCTCTTCGAGGCGCCGGCCGTCGTGCTGGCCACCGGCGGCGTCGGTCGCTCCTACAAGGTCACCTCGAACTCCTGGGAGTACACCGGGGACGGGCACGCGTTGGCCCTGCGCGCCGGGGCGACGCTGATCAACATGGAGTTCCTCCAGTTCCACCCGACCGGCATGGTCTGGCCGCCCTCGGTGAAGGGCATCCTGGTCACCGAGTCGGTGCGTGGTGACGGTGGCGTCCTGAAGAACTCCGACGGCAAGCGGTTCATGTTCGACTACGTCCCCGATGTCTTCCGCAAGCAGTACGCGGAGACCGAGGAGGAGGCGGACCGCTGGTACACCGACCCGGACAACAACCGGCGTCCGCCGGAGCTGCTGCCCCGTGACGAGGTGGCCCGCGCGATCAACAGCGAGGTCAAGGCCGGTAGGGGCTCCCCCGCCGGTGGCGTCTTCCTGGACATCGCGAGCCGGCGTTCGGCCGAGGAGATCCGCCGCCGGCTGCCGTCGATGTACCACCAGTTCAAGGAGCTGGCCGACGTCGACATCACCGCGGAGGCGATGGAGGTCGGGCCGACCTGCCACTACGTGATGGGCGGCGTCGAGGTCGACCCGGATTCGGGTGCCGCCTTCGGCCACGTACGCGGGCTGTTCGCCGCCGGTGAGGTCTCCGGCGGCATGCACGGCTCCAACCGACTGGGCGGCAACTCCCTGTCCGACCTGCTGGTCTTCGGCAAGCGGGCGGGCGGGCACGCGGCCAGCTACGCCGACGGGCTCGCCGCTCGGCCGAAGGTGGCCGTGGACGCTGTCGAGGCCGCCGTGGAGACCGCACTCGCCCCGCTCCAGCGCGACACCGGCGAGAACCCGTACACCCTTCAGCAGGACCTCCAGGCGGTCATGGGCGACCGGGTCGGAATCATCCGGCGCGAGGGCGAGCTGGCCGACGCGCTGGTGCGACTGGCCGAGCTGCGCGAGCGGGTCGCCAAGGTGAGCGCGTTCGGCGGCCGGCGCTACAACCCGGGCTGGCACCTGGCCCTGGACCTGCGCAACATGCTGGTGGTTTCGGAGTGCACCGCGAAGGCGGCGCTGGAGCGGCAGGAGTCGCGCGGCGGGCACACCCGGGAGGACTACCCGGCGATGGAGCCGAAGTGGCGGCAGGTCAACCTGGTCTGCTCGCTGGACGGCGACAGCGTACGGCTGACGCGTAAGCCGCTGCCGAAGATGCGGCCGGAGCTGATCGGCCTCTTCGACCGTGCGGAGCTTTCCAAGTACCTCACCGACGAGGAGCTGGCCGACTTCGACGCCCTCGTCGCCGACGCTGGAGAGGCGGACAACCGATGAGCGCGAAGCGTCAGTTCCGGATCTGGCGGGGCGACGAGACCGGCGGGGACCTGCAGGACTACATGGTGGAGGTGAACGAGGGCGAGGTGGTCCTCGACGTCATCCACCGCTTGCAGGCCACCGACGCTCCCGACCTGGCCTGCCGGTGGAACTGCAAGGCCGGTAAGTGCGGCTCCTGCTCCATGGAGATCAACGGCAAACCGCGGCTGGGCTGCATGACCCGGATGTCGACCTTCGGCGACGAGGAGACGGTCACGGTCACCCCGCTGCGTACCTTCCCGGTCATCCGGGACCTGGTCACCGACGTCTCGTTCAACTACGAGAAGGCACGGGAGACGCCCGCGTTCGCGCCACCGGCGGACCTCGCCCCGGGTGACTACCGGATGCAGCAGGTCGACGTCGAGCGCTCGCAGGAGTTCCGCAAGTGCATCGAGTGCTTCCTGTGCCAGACGGTCTGCCACGTGATCCGCGACCATGAGGAGAACAAGCAGGCGTTCTCCGGCCCGCGGTACTTCATCCGGGCCGCCGAGCTGGACATGCACCCGCTGGACGCCCGGACGGACCGCAAGGAGTACGCGCAGGCCGAACAGGGCCTCGGTTTCTGCAACATCACCAAGTGCTGCACCGAGGTCTGCCCCGAGCACATCAAGATCACTGACAACGGGATCATCCCCATGAAGGAACGGGTCGTCGACCGCAGGTACGATCCCCTTGTGTGGCTTGGTAGCAAGATCTTCCGTCGGGGCGAGACGCCCCAGACCAGCGTGACCACCGCCCGTCAGGGCTCGCCGACGCCGGGCTCAGCCCGTGGTGGGCTGCACTCGCATGCGGGTGGCTCCCACGACTCGCAGGCTGAGGCGCAGGCGCAGAGCGGCGTCAACTGGCACCGGGAGGTGCCCCACCCGACCGCTCCGGCGGTGGACGACCGGGGCAAGCTTCCGCTGACCGAGCTCACGTTCGACCGGGCTGCCGCGCCGTCGCCGTTCGGTGACGACGTGACCTTCCCGCTGCCTCCGGAGCACCTGAACTTCGCGCACCCGGACCAGGACAACAAGCACTAGAAACCTCAACGAAGACGGGGGCCGCGGCTGTAGCCGCGGCC
>NZ_JAGPYA010000011.1:0-141287 GCF_018070245.1 Micromonospora sp. M61
CCCCCCCCCCGCCGCCGGTCACGCTGGATCAGTTGACGGTGATCCGCACCGAGTCGAACGCGGGCGTCTGGTTGGCCCGCTCCATCATCGGCAGGCGGTGCGAACCGTCGCCGGCCCAGACGGAGCACTGTGCCGTACCCGACTCCGGCAGGCCCGGGATCTGGATGGTCACCTCGTCAGGCTGGGCGCCACCGCGGCCGTCCTCGGTCGCGACGAAGAACGCGGGCACCTCCTGCGGCTCCGGCGGAGCGGTCAGGCTGTCCAGCATCCGGCATGCGGTGTGGAAGTGGCCCCGGACCAGGCCCTGGGCGTTGAGCAGCGAGCTCTCCACGTAGTAACCACCCTGACCGGCGGCGAGGAAGCGGTCCCGGACCAGGTTGCGGGTGCTGACCCGCAGGGTGAAGGCCTGGTTCTGGCCGACCTGCTGGGGGAACTGGGTGATCAGCAGTGACGGGTTGTTCGCGGCGGCGCCGACCTCACCGAACTCGGTGCTCACGCAGCGGTTGCCGTTCTGGAAACCGTTGTGCGGCTCGAGCTGGCTCTCGTCACAGTCGTTGGCCAGCACGCCGAGCCCGGCGCCGGGGGCGGTGCCACCGTTGTTCCCGCCGTTGTTGCCACCGGGAGTGGTGGTGGGGGTGGTGGTGGGGGTGCCGCCACCGTTGTTGCCGCCGGAGTTGTTGGTCGGCTGCACCTGGCACTCGGCGAGCTGCGCGAGACCCTGCGGCCGGGGACCGACCCGGTCGATGGCCGTCGTGATCCGGTCCAGCACCGCGCGCCGCTTGCCGGCCAGCGGTTGGAGGATCGCGCTACGGATGAACGCCTCACCCTTGTTGCCCTCGGCGGCCAACCGGCGGTCCGCCTCGGCGATCTGGGCCTGCAACTGGGCGAGGTTGCGGTCCACCTCGGCCCGCGCCCGGTCCGGCACCTGCGGCAGTTTGGCCGTCACGTCCGGGCAGGCAATGGCTGTGCCGGTGCCCACCGTGCCGTCCTTACCGTCCTCACACTCGGGGACCGACTGCTGTCCGTCACCCCAGTGATTACGCACCCACCGACCGTTCTGCCAGGTGCGGCTGGTCGAACCGCCGCCCGTCGGCGCGGTCGCGCCAGGGCTCGGTTCCACGCACTGCCCAGCAGCCGGGCGCGGCTTATTTGTCCGCCGGTCCTGGGCCGACGAAATCTGGGTCACGGCGACGACTCCGCCGAAGACCGCGAGCGTGCCGACAACGGCCAGCAGACGCTTGCTCCGCGCGTTGCCGGATGACCGGCCCGCCCGTGTGGACCTGCGCATCGAATTGTTCTCCTTCTCGATCCGGTAGTGGATTCCTGGCCTCGGCGGACCGACGGATGTCAGATGGCACGCCACGGCGGCGAGCACCGTGACCTACCCGGTAATGCGTCGATGGCCGACGATGCCCTTTCCACACCGTCCCCCGGGTCCCGACGACGCGGATGGGAGATCCTGTTCATTCGCGCAGGAGTACGGGTGGGCGACGGGGAAGGTTCAACCGGCGCACAGGAAATTGCCACGACCCGGCATCGAGCCGGCGCGGAGCGGAAAATCAGCAGGTGGAACGGGTGCCGATCAGTCGGCGCAGAGGTGGTCGAAGGCGAACCCGCCCACCAGTTCGTGGCGGCGCCCGCTCAGCGCGACGATCTGCGCGGTCAACTCGTCGCGCGGCACCAGGTCCGAGGCGACGTTCTCCCGCAGCCGTTCCCCGACGGCGACCGTGGCGAGGTCCTCGGCCAACCGGGCCGCGTCGATGCCGCAGGAGAAGCGGTGCTCGGTCACCGAGACCCGCTCGACGAGGCACGCGTCGGGGCGGACCTGCACCCAACTCCACCCCTGCGCCGGCCCGTGCACCCAGCGCACGTGCAGCCCTCGCACGATCGGGTCGGCCACCCGCCCGGCCACGTACGCCTCGACGGCCGCCGCCCGGGTCAGCGCGCCGAGGTCGTTGACCGGTCCGGTACGGCCGTCGGGCAGCCGACCGAGGATGTCCCGGAAACCCACCGGGGCCGGGTCGTCCCCGGCAGCGGTCACGCCGGCGCCTCCCGCGGCGTAGGCGCGCGCGTCGATCACGTACTCCACCAGGCGGCGGCCATGCTCGGCCGCCCGCAACGTCGGCGACCCGATCCGCAGCACCGGCAGGCCGACGGCGGCGCTCACCGCGTCCTTCAGCCGCTCGACGCGCTGCTCGGCAGAGCCGGCGGGCGCGACGGGGCCGATCTCCACGGCGACGATCGCCCGGCCGGTGTCGGCCGCGTAGACCACGAAGTCGAAGCGGGCGCGGCTGGCCGAACTCCACTGGCTGCCGGTGACACCGGGCGGGCGGCCCTGGACCAGGTCACTGAGCCGGCGCCCCGGGTAGACCCGGTGGCCCGCGCGGGTGAGCAGCGGGTCGCGCCCATACTCGGCGGGCACCGCCCGCAGCCAGCCGCGGTCGTCGCTGCCGATGCTCGTCATCTGCCTGATCCATCCGCCGGTCGGTCGAGCCGGGCCGAGTCTAGGTGGTCGATCATGACCTACACCTCGGCGGTGCGGCCGGTCCGGCGTACCCGGCCGACCGTTACTCGGC
Organism: Micromonospora sp. M61; assembly: GCF_018070245.1. Lineage (NCBI taxonomy): Bacteria > Bacillati > Actinomycetota > Actinomycetes > Micromonosporales > Micromonosporaceae > Micromonospora > Micromonospora sp. M61. The sequence goes on from NZ_JAGPYA010000011.1 coordinate 2,577, forward strand.
GGCGCCCATCACCAGGCCCTCGATGGTGTGCTTCTGCCGGATCGGCTCCAGCCGGTCCACGACCGGGCAGGGCAGGTGCTCCCGGACCAACGGCGGCAGGCTCTCCCAGTAGCCGCGGGTGACGGCCATGTCGTGGTGGGCGGCGTTTCCCGCTCCCGGGGCGTCGACGCCGAGCACCAGCACGGGGCGGGCCGACCGGGAGACGTTCGGGGTGCCGCGGTGGATGGTCAGCGCCGAGCGGGCCGAGATGTCCCCGCGCTGCGGGTACTTGCGCACCGCCCGCTGCTGGTAGCGCGGGTAGCGCTCCCGTGGCGGGAACATCTCGTGGTCGAAGTCGGCGCCGTGGTCCCACTGGGTGCCCGGGGCGATCTCGAACGGCCCCATCTCCTCCACCGTGTCGACGGTGGTCAGATTGAACGCCAACGAGGTGAGGCGCCGCTGCCTGCGGGTCTCCTCCGGCATCGGGAAGTCCCGGTGCCACGGTTGCATGGCAGCGCCGGGGAAGGGAATGTCGAAGCCCAGCTCGACGATCTCGTACTCCGGGCCCAGGACCGCCTGGCAGACCGACACCACCCAGGGCTGGGTGACCAGGTCGACGAAGCCCCGCAGCTGCTCCGGATGGATCTCCACGTACCAGCGCTGCGGGCCTCGTCCGACGGCACCGTCGGGCCGGGAGCGCGCCTCGTCGAACGCGGCGGCGACATCCTCGCCGACCTGGTCCACCCACGCCACGTCGAAGGCGCCCCGGCAGGCCGTGATGCCGTCGCGGTAGAGGTCGCCGAGCGCCTCGACCGGCACCTCGTCCGGGGCGACGGACGTGGGGTGGGCGGGCGACGCCGCTGGTGGGGCCGGGGAGACGCGCATCGGGGGCTCCTGGGGGTCGAAGCGTGGATTACAACGTTGTAGAAGCGTGTCAAGAACCAACAACCGGTGCCAGCGCTCGAGGCGAACGTGTGACGCAGGTCACGTCGAAGTCGTGTTCCACGGGTGCGCGGCGGGTGTATTCAGCCGGGTCGCCGGTAGCGGACCGGCCGGGAGGTCAGCATGTCGCGACAACAGCTCGGCACCCCCGCCGGGAGCGGTCTGGCCGCTGGCCAGCGTCAGGATGACCCGCGTCGCGTCCGCCGGCCCCGACTGGCCGGTGACCCGACCATCCGCCGGCGCCCTCGCGCTGATCGCGCGGGCCGACACCACCGGCTTCCTTCGCGGCCCGTCGCCATCCGCCCGACCGTCGGCACCACAGGGACCACACGCGTCATCCGGACCAGCAGCCCCACCACGCCTGCCGACGCGGGCCGGTATCCGACCAGTCGACGTCGTGCCGGGCCGGACCGCGGTGAGCCGGGCACCGTCACGGCGGCGGACGTCGCACGGATCGCGGTCGAAGCGGCCCGCCGGGTGTCCGGCGTGACCGGCGCCCACCCGACCGCCGTGCGTCTGGGCGGCGGGTCCGTGGGGCTCGACCTGCACCTGGTCACCTCGTACGGGCACAGCGTGCCCGCCGTGGCCGAGGCGGTCCGGGTGGCGGTCTCCGAGCGGGTGGCCGCCGGAACCGGCGTCGGCGTCACCGCGGTGACCATCACTGTGGACGACCTGCTCGTCCCCGGGGTGGACAGCGCTGAGGCAGGGCGGCCCGTCCGGCGGCCGGAGGCCGACATGCCGACGATCAACCGGGCCGCCACGGTGCTGCTGGCCGTCGCCCTGCTCGCCGGTGGTGTGCTGCTGGCCGTACAGGCGCTGCTGGTCACGCTGGGTCGCCCGGCGTCGCTGCTCGCGCGCACCGGCTGGTACGACGCGCTGACCAGCACCCGTTGGCACGACCCGGAGGTTCGCGCCGTGGCCGGCGGGGCCGTACTGCTGGGCCTGGTGATCCTGGCCGCCCAGCTGCGACGCTGGACACCGGCCCGGCTGCGGATCGACGAGCGGGACGGCTGGCACCTGCGGCGGCGGTGCCTGGAACGCCGGTTGACCGAGGCGGCCGCGACCGTGCCGGGTGTACACCAAGCACGGGTGCGCATCCGGCGGGACGGTGACCAGTGGCGCCCCCGGGTGCGAGCCACCGGCGACCCGGCGGCCCGTTCGGAGGTCGAGTTCGCGGTGAGCCAGGAGCTGCGGCAGCTCGCCTCGCATCGTGTCGGTCGGATCGAGATCCGGCTGCTGCCCCGCCGGCGGCCGGCATGACGGACGCCGCACACCGGCTGCTGTGGACCGTCGTCGCGCTGCTGCTGGTGGCGCTCGGAGCGACAGCGCTGGGGGCCAGCCTCGGCGCGCTGCCCGGCAGCGACCCGGGTGCGCCGCTGCTCGGGGCGGGGTTGCTGGACGCGTGGCGAGTAGCCGCGCCGTGGAGCACAGTGGCCGCGGCGGTCGCCGGAGCGCTGACCGCCCTCACCGGGCAGCGCCTGTTGGGCCGTGAGCTACGTCGGCCCCGCCAGGCACTGCACGGCATGCTGAGCCACCCCGGACGCCACCCGGGACGCACCCGCCTGGCTACCGACGTGCTCGTCGACGCACTGGAGCGCGACCTGACCGGCGACCCCGGGGTGCGCCGGGCCCGGGTGGTGCTCACCGGCACACCGGGACGTCCCGACGTGTGGATCCGGGTGGATATGGCGGCCGACGCCCGGGCCGACGCCGTACGCGAGCACGTCGACGCCGCGGTCCGCCGGTTCGCGACGACCGCTGGCTGCACACCCGCGCACCTCGACGTGACCGCCCGCATCGAGCCCCGCCGGCCCGGACCGGGGTTGCCACGACGGGCATGATCGGTGCCGGGACCGGTGGCGGACGGAGGTGCGCGGGTGCGGGTGGTGTCGTTGGTGCCGTCACTGACCGAGGCGGTGGCGGTGACAGTGCCGGGAGTTCTGGTCGGGGCCACGGACTGGTGCAGCCACCCGGCCGGGCTCGACGTCGCCCGGGTCGGCGGCAGCAAGTACCCGGACCTGGACCGGGTGCGCGCCCTGCGGCCGGATCTGGTGCTGCTGAACGTGGAGGAGAACCGCCGCGACGACGCGGAAGCGCTGCGGGCGGCCGGCGTGCCGGTGCGGGTCACCTATCCGCGTACGGTCGCGGGCGCTCTGACCGAGCTGGGCGAGCTGCTCGCCGAGCTGGGGGCGCCGACCGAGCCGGCCTGGCTGCGCGACGCCCGGCGGGCGTGGGCCGAGCCGCCCCGGCTGGCCCCGCCCCGCCGGGCGGTGGTGCCGGTGTGGCGTCGGCCGTGGGTGGTGCTCGGCGGCGACACGTTCGCCGGTGACGTGCTGCGTCGGCTCGGTGTGGTCAACACCTACGACGAGCATCCCGAGCGCTATCCCCGTCCCACGCTTGCCGAGCTGCGCGAGCGGGAGCCTGAGCTGGTGGTGCTGCCCGACGAGCCGTACCGGTTCACGGCCGACGACGGGCCCGAGGCGTTCCCCGGCGTACCGTGCGCGCTGCTCTCCGGTCGGCACCTCACCTGGTACGGCCCCTCGCTGGCCGAGGCGCCCGCCCTGCTGGCCGAGCAGCTGACCCGCCCGGTCATGGTCGGCTGACCCGACGCGGCCGGCGGCTCAACCGCCGGCTCCGGCGGCCTGGCGCCTCAGCGGCCGTTTCCGGGACGCCGCGCGGCTGGGATGCTGGCGCCGATGGAGACCGCCAGGGTCAGCACCACCACCGCGAGGGTCAACCAGACCGGCAGTTTGCCCACCGGCGTCTCGGCGAGGATGAGCTTCAGCCCCGCGAAGGCCAGCAGCAGCGCGAGCCCGTACCGCAGGTAGCCGAAGTGTCGCAGCAGGCCGGCGAGGCAGAAGTAGAGGCTGCGCAGACCCAGGACGGCGAACGCGGTGGCCGTCCAGACCAGGAACGTGTTGGTGGTGATGGCGAGGATCGCCGCCACCGAGTCGATGGCGAACACCACGTCGGTGGCCTCGATCGCGACGAGGGCCACCAGCAGCAGCGTCGCCACCCGCCGGCCGGCGACCCGGGCGGTGAACCGGTCGCCGTGGTAGCGGGCGTCGGTGGGCACCAGCCGACGGAACAACCGGACCACGACGTTGCGGTCCGGGTCGACGTCCGGCTTTCCGCGTACGGCCAGCCGCCAACCGGTCCAGATCAGGAAGGCGCCCAGCACGAACCCGGCCCAGGCGAGCCGGTCCAGCAGCTCGGCGCCCGCGAAGATGAACAGCAGACGGAAGAGAAGCGCCCCCACGACGCCCCAGAACAGCACCTTGTGCTGGTAGCCGGGCGGCACCTGGAAGTAGCCGAAGAGCAGGGCGAAGACGAAGACGTTGTCCACCGAGAGCGCCTTCTCCAACAGGTAACCGGAGAAGTAGGCGATGGCCGGGTCGCCGCCGAGGCCCCACCACACGACCAACCCGAACAGCAGACCCGCACCGATCCAGACGGCGCTCCACAGGATCGCCTCGCGCAGCTCGATGACGTGGTTGTCCCGGTGCAGGAGCACGTCCACGGCGAGCATCACCGCGATCACCGCGCTGACCGCCGCCCAGGCCCACAGCGGGACCGTGACCGTCGCCTCAGCCACCGACGCCCTCCGCATCGACCACGGTGCACCGCCCGCACCCCGCCGGCCGGCCGCTCCCGAGCCTAGGCGAACAGCCGGCCCTACGTCGGTGGTCGGTCGAAGTCCGGCGCCTCTGGTCGTACCGTCGAGGGGTTCGTCGTGGCCGTCGGCCCTGCCACCGGCGGCGCGGCGCGGTGGGCGATCGAGCAGGTGGCGGGTCCGCCGCACATCGGTGAGGGGCGATCCGGCAGGATCGACGGTGACCGGACACATCACCCAACACGGCAGGAGATCCCCGCATGAACCAGGCAGCAGGCGCCCGATCGGGCAAGCCCGAGGTGGGTCCGATCGAGGGTGCACCGCCGGCCGACCTCGTGATCGAGGACATCACCGTGGGCGACGGCCCGCAGGCCGAGGCAGGCCAGCTGGTCAGCGTGCACTACGTCGGGGTGTCGCACTCCACCGGCGGCGAGTTCGACTCGTCGTGGAACCGGGGTGAGGCGTTCGAGTTTCCGCTCGGCGGCGGTCAGGTCATCGCAGGTTGGGACCGGGGCGTCGTGGGCATGCGTGTCGGCGGCCGCCGCCGCCTGACCATCCCGCCGCACCTCGGGTACGGCGACCGGGGCGCGGCCGGCGTCATCGCGCCGGGCGAGACGCTGATCTTCATCGTCGACATGCTCGGCGTGCGCTGACCGATTGTCCGGGGGTCGCCGGCTCACGCCGGCGGCCCTCGCGGCGCGCCTCGGGTCAGGCGACCAGCTGCAGGTGCGCGGTCGCGGGAAGCGGGCGGCGCGCCGCCTCGACCACCCGGGCCGGCTCCAGGATCGGCATCACGCGGTGCAGACCGGTTGCGCGCAGCACCCGCGCCACCACCGGGCTCGGGTCGACCAGGACCAGCTCGCCGCCGCGAGCCCGCACGCGCAGATGCGCGGCGAGCAGAGTGCGGATGCCGGCGGCGGAGAGCAGCCGCAGCTCGGACAAATCAAGCTGGAGCACCGGACGAGGCGGCGCGGACCACAGCGCGGAACGGAACGCGGCGACCGTGGCGATGTCGACCTCGCCGGCCACCCGCATGAGGACCATCTGGTCACCCACGCTGACCTGCACGTCGAGCCGGTCGCTGTGCTCTTCCATGCCCTGAAATCTAGCCCCCACCCCCGACAGTTTCGCCCCTCCGCGGAGTGATTCCGGGTACGCCCAGGGTCATACCCCGAGGTGCTGCCCATCCCCCTCAGGGTGGAGCCGGGGGGCGACCGTCGGCACGCCGCGCGAGCGGCGAAACGGGGACGGCCGACAGCGGCGGTGGAGAATAGGCGGATGCTGATCCCCCGGCCCCGGCCGCCCCGGCTGATCCGTCCCGTCCGCGAGCCGGCAACCGTCCCTCCGGCACTGACCGGGGCGTGGGCTCCCACCGACCGCCGGCTCGACCAGGCCGAGGTGCTGCCCCTCCCCGACGGCGCCGTCGGGCCCGAGGACGTGCTCATCGACCGCACCGGGCGGGTGATCAGCGGCGACGAGGAGGGTCGACTCTGGTGGTGGCCGGTCGACGCGCCGGCCGGCACCCGACCCCGGCTGCTGGCCGAGACCGGTGGTCGACCGCTCGGCATCGAGCTGGACCCGTCCGGTGAGGCCCTGGTGGTCTGCGACGCGTACCGGGGGTTGCTGCGGGTCACGCCCGACGGCACGGTACGCGAACTGACCGGGACGACACCTCCGGTGCACCTGGCCAACAACGCGACGGTGGGCCGCGACGGCACCATCTACTTCACCGACAGCTCCGACCGGTTTCCGGTGTCGCACTGGAAACGGGACCTGCTGGAGCACCGCCCCAACGGCCGGGTGCTGGCCTACCACCCGGGCAGCGGTCGCACCGAGGTGGTGGCCGACGGGTTGTACTTCCCCAACGGGATCGCGCTGACCCCGGACGAGTCGGCCCTGATGCTGGTCGAGACCAGCACCCACCGTCTGCTGCGCGTGGAGTTGGGCGGCGGTGTGCGGGTTCTGGCCGACCTGCCCGCGTACCCGGACAATCTCGCCGCGGTGGGCGACGGGACGTACTGGATCGCGCTGCCCAGCCCACGGGTGCCGATCGCCGAACGGTTGCTGCCGCACCCGCGACTGCGCCAGATCGCCGCGCTGCTGCCCGACGCGATGCAGCCACAGCCACGCCGCTACGGGCTGGTCGCGCTGGTCGACGGCGACGGCGGGGTCCGCCGGACGCTGCACGGTCCGAACGGGCACTACCGGATGATCACCGGGGTACGCCAGCACGGCGACCACCTGTGGCTGGGCAGCCTGATCGGGACCGGGGTGGCCCGCGTACCCCTGGGGTGATCGCTCCCACGCCCATTGGCGGTGCGGCCCTTGCCTCGACGACGTCAAGGCGACGACGGGGCCGGTCCGCCAGGTGGCGGGCCGGCCCCGAAGGCTGGCGGCGGTGGCTCAGCGACCGCTGACCGAGGGTGCCGGGGCGGGCGACCCGCCGGCCACCGCTCCCGGGTGCGCCGGGGCGACCGGCGCGGGCTTGAGCCCGGGCGGCACCGGCAGGGCGCTGCCCCGGACGAACTCGTCCCAGCTCACGTTCCACGCGGTCCAGCCGTTGCCGGGCTGCAACTCCACCTCGGTGCCCTTGACGGTGACCAGGTCACCGACCTGGGTCACCCCCATCAACCAGTCCGCCGCGGTGGCGGACACGTTGGCGCAGCCGTGCGAGACGTTGGTGTTGCCCTGGTCCCCCTCCGACCACGGGGCGGAGTGGATGAACTCGCCACCCCAGGTGTAGCGCTGCGCGTCGTCGACGTCGACCACGTAACCACCGTTGGGCTCACCCCGGGTGTCGAAGGTGGTCCGTTGGTGCTTCTCCATGATCACCATCTTGCCGCTGGAACTCGGGGTGCTCGGCTTACCCAGGCTGACCGGGATCCGGCGGACCTGCTTGCCGTCGCGCATCACCGTCATCTGCTTGGTGGCGTTGTCGATCTCCAGTGAGACCTGGCGTCCGATCTTGGAGGTCGCGGTCCGCTCGGAGTCGCCCACCCGGTCCTTCCCGATCGGCAGACCCTCCAGGCCGGCCCGGACGCTGATCGTGGTCCCCGGCTTCCAGAAATCGGGTGCCCGGTAATAGACCTGACTTCCGTCCTCGAGCCACGACCAGGTGCCCGGCTGCGGGGGATTCGTTTTCACGAACAACCGCCGCTGCACATCCGCTCTGGCCTCTTTCGGAATTCCCGGGTCGAAGGCGACGGTTACCGGCATCGCCGTGCCGTACGTCCGATTGCCAACGAAATAGAGAGTGCTGGTGATCTGCGGTTTGGCGGATTTCGCCATCGTGGTGAACGTGGTGGTGCGAGTGGTGGTGGCACCGGAGTCGCCGGTGGCGGTCACCTCGGCGGTGTAGGTCCGTCGCGGTTGCAGCGGCGCGCTCGGCACCCAGCCCGAGCCATCCTCGCGCGGCTCGGCGTTGACCTGCTTGCCCTTGTCGTCGGTGAGGCGTACGCCAGTGACCCGGCCGCCCTTGACCACGGTGCCCACTTCGGCGCTGACCGGCACGTCGCGGGTCTTGTCCCCCGGTGTCACGGCGAGCTCCGGCGGGGCGGCGTGCCCCTTGGCCGAACCGGTCGCCGACTCCCGGTTGGCGGTGCACCCACCCAGGACGAGTGGTGCGGCTGCGATGGTTACCGCCAACATCGTCAATCGCCGCCTAGACGTCATGTTCAGTCCCCCCGTTTTTGACTTCCCTCTGTCACATTCTCGCTTCTTCGACAGGGGCGTCCACGGCATTCGCAAATAATCGGAGGCGCATTTATCGACGCATTTTCCGCCAATGTTCCGCTTGGCGGATGAGGCGTTCAAGCGACCCGTGTCACGCTCTTTGCTCTGCTTGAGCGACCACCACACCGGCTGTCCGGATCAGGGCGTCTCGCCTGGCCCGGCCCGGTCCCGCCTGGGCCCGCCTGGGCCCGCCTGGGCCCGCCTGGGCGGAAGTGGCGCGAACGAGGCGTGCGAGGGTCGCACCCGTCATGATCGACTCGGTTTCATGGAAGTCGGGGTATCGGGACGTCCCGGACACCGCGACTTCCATGAACGCGAGTGGATCACGCCCTGGGGCGGCGAGGCGCGGCGCGGCGCGACCCGGCGCGACCGGCGCGACCCGGCGCGAACGACGCGGCCCGGCGCGGCGCGGCGCGGAAGTAGGAGGTCGCGGCAGGCGGCGCACCTCGGGGGCGGACTTTTGTCAGTTGGAGCGAAACTTCTGCCGATCACGACGAAGCTTTGCCTTCGTCCGGAGGCAAGGGTAGGGTCACGATCCAGATAGAGGGTTGCCCATTCGTCGATCAGCTCGCCGCCACCCTGCCGGGTCGCCGCGTTCCGCCCCCGAGGGGTCCGGGCCGCACCCGAGCACCGTCCCTCACCGTCCAGCCGGAGCCAGCCTCCGGCCGGTTCGGCGCGTCCGGGCGACGGCAGCCGGGGTCGACTGCCGTAGACGGCATGCCAGCCGTCAGGAAGGGACCACCACCATGGATCAACAGATCAACCAACCGGAGCCGACAGCGGTGTCCGAGCCGGTCAGCCGCCGTGCGGTTCTGCGCGCCGCGACCGTTTCCGCCGCTGCCGTCGGCGCTGCCGGTATGTTCGCCGCTCCGGCCGCCGCCGCGCCCGCCGCGCAGTCCCACGGACGGCGCCGGGTGCCGGTGGACCGGATCAGTATCCAGCTCTACACGCTGCGCGATCAACTCGCCGCCGACCTGCCCGGCACCCTGGACGCGCTGCGCCGGATCGGCTACCGGCGGGTGGAGCACGCCGGTTTCGTCGGACGCACCGCCGCGCAGTTCCGGGCGGCTCTCGACGAGGCCGGGCTGCGCGCCACCTCCGGGCACACCGGCATCCCGCAGCCGTTCGACGCCGCCACCTGGGAACAAGCCCTCGCCGACGCGAACGTCGTGGGGTGCAAGAAGATCGTCCACCCGTACTTCGGTCGGGACGCGAGCGGCCAGGCGATCCGGGACCCCAACGTCTACCGGGCCCTGGCGCGCGACCTGAACAAGGCCGGCCGGATGGCCGAACGTGCCGGGCTCGACTTCGGCTACCACAACCACCAACTGGAGTTCGTGCCGTTGACCGACGGCTCGACCGGGTTCGACATCCTCACCGGGCAGACCGATCCCCGACTGGTCCACTTCGAGCTCGACCTCTACTGGACCTGGCGGGGCGCGCACGACCCGGTCGACGTGATCCGGGCCAACCGCGGCCGGATCCGTCAGGTGCACGTCAAGGACCTCGACGTCGAGGGCGGTTTCGCCGACCTCGGTGACGGCCTCATCGACTTCGGTCGGATCTTCGCCCACGAGCGCGAGGCCGGCATCGAGGAGTACATCGTGGAGCGCGACGACGCAGGCACCCCGCCGCGCTCCCCCGCCGACGCCCTGGACACCGCCCGGGTCGGCTTCGACTATCTCGCTTCACTCCGGTACTGAAAGCACCTCGGGGGACCACTTGATGAACAGGACCGCATTCGCGTCCGCCCTGCTGCTGGTGACGACCGGCCTGGTCGTACCACCGTCAGCCGCGGCCGCCGCACCGGCCGCACCGCCGGACAGCAGCTTCCAGAAAGTGACACTGAACGACTTCCCGGGCGAGCCGATGAGCCTCGCCGTCCTGCCCGACCTGCGGGTGCTGCACACCTCCCGCACCGGCGAGGTCCGCATCCACGACCCGCGCACCGGGCTGAACACCCTCGCCGCCGACATCCCCGTGTACGAGCACGACGAGGAGGGGCTGCAGGGGGTCGCCATCGACCCGAACTTCGCCCAGAACAAGTGGGTCTACCTCTACTACTCGCCGCCGATGAACACGCCGGTGGACGACCCGGCGACGCCCGACGTCAACGAGGGGGACGCGCCGGAGGTCGGCACGGAAGCGGACTGGCAGCGGTTCAAGGGCGCGCTGCGGCTGTCCCGGTTCAAGCTGGACGGGATGAGGCTGAACCTCGCCAGCGAGCAGCAGATCATCGACGTGCCCACCGACCGGGGCATCTGCTGCCACGTCGGCGGCCAGATCGACTTCGACAGCCTGGGCAACCTGTACCTGTCGACCGGTGACGACACCAACCCGTTCGCCTCCGACGGCTACATCCCGATCGACGAGCGGGCCGACCGTAACCCGGCGTACGACGCCCAGCGCACCTCGGCCAACACCAACGACCTACGCGGCAAGCTGCTGCGTATCAAGGTGAAGGCCGGTGGTGGTTACACGGTGCCGGCCGGCAACCTGTTCAAGCCGGGCACGGCGAAGACCCGCCCGGAGATCTACGCGATGGGGCTGCGCAACGCGTTCCGGTTCGCCGTCGACCGGCGTACCAACGACGTGTACCTGGGCGACTACTCCCCCGACGCCTCCAACCCGAACCCGGAGCGCGGGCCGGCCGGGCACGGCCGCTGGATGCGGATCGACAAGCCGGCGAACTACGGCTGGCCGTACTGCGTCACGCCGACGATCGCCTACCGCGACTACGACTTCGCCACCGGTCAGTCCGGCGCCAAGTTCAACTGCAAGCGCCCGGTCAACGACTCACCCCACAACACGGGCAAGCGGATCCTGCCGCCGGTGGAGCAGCCGGAGGTCTGGTATCCCTCCGCCGCCTCCGGGGAGTTCCCGCAGCTGGGTTCCGGCGGCATCGGCCCGATGGGCGGCCCGGCGTACGACTACGACGGGACCAGCACGTCGCGTACCCGTTGGCCGGCCTACTACGACGGGGTGCCGCTGTTCTACGAGTGGACCCGCGACTACATCAAGGAGTTCCGCCTCGACGAGGACGGTGACGTCACCGACATCCGGCCGGTGGTGCCATCGCTGGTCGTGGACAACCCGATGGACATGGAGTTCGGCCCGGACGGCGCGCTCTACGTGCTGGAGTACGGCGACGGCTACTTCGCCGAGAACCCGGACGCCCAGCTGTCCCGGATCGACTTCGTCCGGGGCAACCGGACGCCGATCCCGAAGATCAGTGGCACCCCGACGGTCGGGCAGGCTCCGCTGACCGTCGCGTTCTCCAGCGCCGGCACCACCGACCCGGACGGTGACAGGCTCAGCTACGCGTGGGACTTCAACGCGGACGGCTCGGTGGACAGCACCGACCCCAACCCGACGTGGACGTTCCAGGAGAACGGCTCGTACACCCCGACGGTGAAGGTGACCGACCGCACCGGGCGCTCCGCCTCGGCGACCCTGCCGCTGGTGGTCGGGCCGACCGCGCCGATCATCGAGTTCGTCGCCCCGGTGGCCGGGCAGCCGTTCCAGTTCGGGCAGACCGTCGCGTACGAGGTGAAGGTCACCGACGACCTGCCGGTGGACTGCTCCCGGGTGAAGGTCACCTACGTGCTCGGGCACGACGAGCACGGGCACCCGCTCTCCACGGCGACCGGGTGCTCCGGGACGATTCCCACCTTCGTGGACGGTGGGCACAGCGGTGCGGACAACCTGACCGCGGTGTTCGTCGCCGAGTACACCGACGCGCCGACCGAGCCGGGTGTGCCGCCGCAGTCGGCCTCGGCCACTGTCGTACTGGACCCGGACCCGGTGGCGGGTCTGGCCGGCTGATCACCTCACGATGACAGCGGCGGCCCCCGGCGGGAGCCGGTCGCCGCCGCTCCTCGTTCCACCACCGACCGCCGGTCGAGGGCCGTTGCCCGGCTGACCGCCGCCGCCGGGTGGTCGCTCAGGTCCAGTCGCTGTCGACGTGGTTGTCCCGCCAGCGTCCGCCCACCGGCGGGGTGTCGAGCTGCATCCCCTCGTCGGCGTTGCCGGCGAGGTCGTTGTCCTCGACCCGGCTGCCCACGCAACTGCCCCGATCGGTGATCCACAGCCCGTGCGTCTGGGTCTGGTGGTCGTGGTTGTCCCAGATCCGGTTGCCGCGGATGGTGGCCGAGTCGAACGGGGCGTCGATGGTGATGCCGGCCCGCCGCTTCGGCGCGGCAGCCAGTTCGTATCCACATCCCGGTGGCGGGATGTCGCCGCTCCACGCGCTGAACGCGTCCGGGCGGACCGGGGCGAGGGTGAGTTCGTCGCCGGTGTTGCCGGCGACCATGGCGACGGACCGTCCGACCCGCAGCATCTTGCCCCGGTGCCCGTCGTGCGGCCAGTTGGCCGACCGGTCCACCACGGACCGCTCGCCGTAGCGCACGGCATCACCCGTCCCGCCGGTGCCTTCGGCGTACTGTCGCCCGTTGTTGCGGATCCGGTTGTTGAGCACCACCGCGTCGGTCATCTGGTGGTCGACCCGGACCGCGTCCAACCCGTTGCCCCAGATCTCGTTGCTCTCGATCACCACGTCCCGGATCGCGCCCTGGTAGCCGCGCCTGAGGTTGCGCGTGTGATAGCCGTGCTGGCCGTTGCCGCTGATCCGGTTGCCCCGGACGGTGTACGGGCCGGGGGTGTTGCCGATGCTGACCCCGTCGCGCAGGTTGCCGTCGATGACGCAGTCGGTGAGCAGCCCGCCCCGGCCGGCCACCGACGAGGTGCCCTGCGACGACACGTCGAAGCCGGTCTCCAGGTTGCCGGTCATCGTGCAGGCCGAGACGATCAGACCGTCGGCGCCCCAGTCGGAGATGCCGAACCGGTTGCCCTGACTGTGGCAGCCGATGATGCGGTAGCCGCGTGGCGGCTCCCAGTAGTCCTTCTGCAGCTCCAGGAAGATCCCGTTGGTGCCGTTGGCCAGGGCGGTGCAGTTGGCGATGGTCAGCCGCTCCACCGGGCCCCACCCGCCGATGCCGATCCCGATGCCGGCGCCGCCGATCTGCTCGCCGTTGTCGAGGCGACCACAGCCGACCACCACCACGCCGTCGATCAGGGAGTCCTGGAGGAAGTCGCAGCCCAACCCGGTGGCGGCGGTGTGGTGGATGTAGAGGTTGCGGAACACGCCCCGCACCATGTACTGGATACCGAGGCCCTTGGCCAGGTAGCTGTACTCGGCCATCGCGACCCCGGAGCCGTCGATCTGGAAGTCGGAGAAGGTGCAGTCGGCGATGTGCCGGTCCCGGTCGGCGCCGTGCTGCACTGTGGTCCAGAAGGCCAGCGGCGTCGGATCGGCCCGGTTGCCCTCGTTGCTGAGCATGAACCGGGTCGCCGCCGGGCCGGCCCCGATCAAGGAGACACCGCTGCGCCACACCGTCCCCGCGTCCCGGATCGAGTAGATGCCCGGCGGGCAGTAGATGACGCGGGCCCGCCCGTCCGAGGCGTAACCGGCGCCGAGACGTTCCACGAGGGCGGCCAACGCCGGCTGGTCATTGGTCGCGCCGTCACCGGTCAGCCCGTATTCCAGCGCATCGCAGTAGAGGGGCGCGCCCGCCGAGGCGGGTCGTCGTACCCGGACCGAGTTCAGTAGCAGCTCGTTCGCCACGGCCACAGGTGGCTCCCTTCGACGCGTGCGGTGCGTTCCGGCGGGGCCGACTTCCCGATGACACGGCCGGGAAACCCCCGGCCCGACGACGCACGCCGGGAAACCCCCGGCCCGACGACGCACGCCGGGCAACCCCGGACATGGGCCGGCCCCGGCGCCCCCCGGGCGGCGCCGGGGCCGGGGGGTGTACGTCGTCAGACGGCGGCGATCAGCAACGCCGGGCGCTCCACGCAGTCGGCGACGTGGCGCAGGAAGCCACCGGCCACCCCGCCGTCGCAGACCCGGTGGTCGAAGGTGAGGCTGAGCTGGGTCACCTTGCGCACGGCGAGTTGCCCGTCGACCACCCATGGCTTGTCCACGATCCGCCCGACGCCGAGCAGTGCGGCCTCGGGGTGGTTGATGATCGGCGTGGAGCCGTCGACGCCGAACACCCCGTAGTTGTTCAGCGTGAACGTGCCTCCGGTCAGCCGGGCCGGCGGCAGGCTGCCGGCCCGCGCGGCGGCGGTGGTCGCCGCCAGTTCGGCGGCCAACTCGGCGGTGGTGAGCCGCTGGGCGTCGCGCAGCACCGGCACCAGCAGACCCCGGTCGGTCTGCGCGGCGATGCCGAGATGCACGCCGGCGGACTGGACGATCCGCTGCGCCTCGGTGTCGACCCGGGCGTTGAGCTGCGGGAACCGGCGTAGTCCGCTGAGGCAGATCCGGGCCAGCAGGGCCAGGATGCTCACCGGCGCGTCGGGAGTCGCCGCGTTGATCGCCGCGCGGGTCTCCAGCAGGCCGGTGGCGTCCACGTCGACCCAGATGGTCACCTCCGGGATCTCCCGCCGGCTGCGGGAGAGCTTGTCGGCGATGACCTTGCGTACGCCGGTGAGCGGGATGATGACGTCGCCGTCCCCGGCCGGGGCGAGCGCGACGTGCGGGTCGGGCACGGCGGTGAGCCGGGCTGCGGGCACGGCCAGCGCCGCCTCCACGTCGGCGCGGCGGATCACCCCGCCCGGTCCGGTGCCCCGCACAGTGGCGAGGTCGAGGCCCTGCTCGCGGGCCAGCCGCCGCACGATCGGTGAGATGACCAGGGCAGTCGCCGCAGCTGCGGCGGGATGACCGCCCGCGGTCGGACCGGTGTCGCCAGCCACGTCGGACCCGCGAGCGGGACCGGCAGTGGCCGGTTCGGGAGCCAGCGACAGGCGGGGTCGACGCCGGCGCCGGGTGGCACCGCCGTGCCCGGTGCCGTAGCCGATCAGCACATTGCCGGAGCCGGCACGCTCCTCCTCGCGGTAGGTCGCGTGCCCGGCCGGCTCGTCGCCGCCGTCCAGGGGCGCGATGGTGATCAGCGGCTGGCCGACCGGGCGTACCTCACCGGCCGCGCCGTGCAGGGTGACGACCCGGCCGGCGTACGGGCAGGGCACGTCCACGACCGCCTTGGCGGTCTCCACCTCGACCACGCTCTGGTCGACGGTGACGATGTCGCCCACGGCGACCCGCCACTCGACGATCTCGGCCTCGCTCAGCCCCTCGCCCAGGTCGGGCAGGAGGAAGACCTGCGTGCGCTCGACGGTGGTCATGCCGCGCTGCCCTGCGCCGCCCAGCGCGGGTCCGGCTGGTCGTCCCACTGCAACCGGGCCACCGCGTCGAGCACCCGGTCCACGCCGGGCAGGTGGGTGTGCTCCAGCATCGGCGCCGGGTACGGGATGTCCAGCCCGGCGACGCGCAGCACCGGGGCGTGCAGCGCGTGGAAGCACCGCTCCTGCACCCGGGCCGCGATCTCCGCGCCGACACCCGCGAAGCCCTGCGCCTCCTGGATCACCACGCACCGGCCGGTCCGCCGGACCGAGGCGGCGATGGTCTCGTCGTCGAACGGCACGATGGTGCGGACGTCGACGACCTCCAGGTCCCAGCCCTCCTCGCGGGCGGCCTCGGCGGCCTCCAGCGCGACCGGCACCGCCGGCCCGTACGCCACCAGGGTCGCGTCGCGTCCCGGCCGGCGCACGACGGCCCGCCCGAACGGCTCGGTCCGGGTCGGCAGGGCCGCCTCGGCGCTGCCGAAGTAGAGCTTCTTGGGCTCCATGAAGACCACCGGGTCGGGGTCGTCGATCGCCTCGCGCAGCAGCGAGTACGCGTCCTCGACGGTGGCCGGGGTGACCACCTTCAGCCCGGGGGTGTGCGCGTAGTACGCCTCGGACGAGTCGCAGTGGTGCTCGACCCCGCCGATGCCGCCGGCGTACGGCACCCGGATGACGATGGGCACGCTGAGCTTGCCCCGGGTGCGGTTGCGCAGCTTCGCCACGTGCGAGGCGATCTGCTCGAACGCCGGGTACGCGAACGCGTCGAACTGCATCTCGACGACCGGCCGCAGCCCGGACATGGCCAAGCCCACCGCGAAACCGACGATGCCGGCCTCGGCGAGCGGGGTGTCGAAGCACCGTTTCTCGCCGAAGCGGGCCTGGAGGCCGTCGGTGATCCGGAAGACGCCACCGAGTTGACCGACGTCCTCACCGAAGACGACGACCCGGTCGTCGGCGGCGAGGGCGTCGGCGAGCGCGGTGTTGAGCGCCTTCGCCATGGTGGTGGCCATCAGGCGTCACCCTCCTCGTCGCGAGCGGCGGCCAGCTCGGCGCGGACCTGCTCGCGCTGTTCGATCAGCTGCGGGGTGGGTTCGGCGTAGACGTGGTCGAAGAGGCTCATCGGGTCCACGGTGGGCTGCTCGTTCATCCGGGTCCGCAGGTCCGCCGCGTACGCCTCGGCCTGTTCGGCGACCTCGGCGACCGCCGCGTCATCGAGCACACCACGGGCGCGCAGGTAGGTCTCCAGGCGGGCGACCGGGTCCCGGTCACGCCAGGCGTCGACCTCGGCGCCGTCGCGGTAGCGGCTGGCGTCGTCGGCGTTGGTGTGCGCCTCCATCCGGTAGGTGTGCGCCTCGACGAGGAACGGCCCGTTGCCGGCGCGGGCGTGTGCGACCGCGCGGGTGAGGACGGCGAGCACGGCGACCGGGTCGTTGCCGTCGACCTGCTCGCTGGGTACGCCGTAGCCGACGCCCTTGTAGGCCAGCGACGGCGCGGCGGTCTGCCGGGACAGCGGGACGCTGATCGCGTACCGGTTGTTCTGCACGAAGAAGACCACCGGCGCCTTGAACACGGCCGCGAAGTTGATCCCCTCGTGGAAGTCACCCTCGCTGGTCGCGCCGTCACCGATGAACGCCAGCGCGACCGTGTCACGCCCCTGGTACGCCTCGCCGTGCGCGAGGCCGGCGGCGTGCACGCACTGGGTGGCGAGTGGGGTGCACTGCGGTGCGGTGTGCACCTCGGTCGGGTCGTAGCCGCAGTGCCAGTCGCCGCGTAGCAGGGTGAGCACCTCGACCGGGTCGATGCCCCGGGCAACCAGCGCCATCGACTCGCGGTAGGTGGGGAAGACCCAGTCGGTGTCGCGGACCGCGAGAACCGCGCCGACCTGGCACGCCTCCTGGCCCCGCGAGGACGGGTAGACGGCCAGCCGGCCCTGCTTGGTCAGGGCGGTCGCCTGGGTGTCGAAGCGGCGGCCGAGCACCATCCGGCGGTACAGCTCGCGCAGCACCTCGACGGGCGGCTCCGGATAGTCGGTGCGGGCCGGCAGCGGCGTGCCAGTCGGGTCGAGCAGGCGGACGGGTTCGGTGTTCGGCAGCAGCGGGCGCGCCGGGTCGGGCGGGGTGGCCGCCCGACGGGTGCGCGGGGATGCCCTGCGGACCGCCTGGGGAGTGGTCGTCACGGCGGAACCTCCTGGGACGTGTGGTGAGCCTATGCTTCCGCCTGTTGGATGATTGACTCAAGATCCACGTAGAAGGCGGGACGGTTGGCATGGGGAGGGACCGGCAGTGAGCCAGGAGACCGCAGACGGCGCGGGCCGGGCGGCGGGATCGGGACGATCGGCCCGAGCCCTGGACGAGGTGGACCGACGGATCCTCGACGAGCTGGTCCGGGACGGTCGAACGTCGGTGCGCACCCTCGCCGAGCGGATCCACATCTCCCGCACCAACGCGTACGCGCGGGTGGAGCGGCTGCTGCGCGACGGGGTGATCACCGGCTTCCGGGCACAGGTGGCACCCGAGGCTGCCGGGCTGGGCACCTCGGCGTACGTCGCGTTGACGATCGAGCAGAACACCTGGCGGGAGGTGTCGGCCGAGCTGGCCCGGGTCCGCTACATCGAGCACGCCGCGCTGCTCGGTGGCGACCACGACGTGCTCGCGCTGGTCCGCGCGCCGGACAACGCCGCGCTGCGGGATGTGGTGCTGGGCCGGGTGCAGAGCATCCCGGGGGTGTTGTCCACCCGCACCTGGTTGGTGTTCGAGGAGTTCGACGGGGCCGGCAGCCCCTGGGCCTGAGCGCTCAGCGCTCCGGTGGGGCCTCCAGCCCGTCCCGGTCGGCCAGCTCCAGCAACGGCTCCAGCGAGTGCCGGTCGCCGTCCAGGCCGGCGTGCGGGTCGCCACGCTCGGCGAAGCGGGCCGGCATGCTGAGCACGTCGACGGCGAGGTTGCCGCTCGGTCAGGCGATCAGCAGCGCGCCGACCACAATCAGTGGCAGCCCGACGAAGAGGAAGATGCCGACCCCGGTGAGCACCCGCCCGCCGCCGGCAGTCTCGCGCTCCGATGCGGCGCCGAAGATGGCGCGCGGGCCCAGCATGCCGATCCGACTCATCGTCAGGTCACCCGTCACACCGAGGAGCCCGCCCACCACTATCAACGCGATGCCCAGCCGGTTGGTGTACTCGCCGCCGGCGACCGCCACCCAGATCGCTGCCGCGACCGCGACCAGCACCCCGGCGATCACGAACAACAGAAGCGCTTCCCGCAGACCTCGCACGATCGTCACATCGACACATCCCCACCGGTCGCCCCGGACACATTGTTCCGCATCGAACCGTCGTGGCGCTGCCCCCCAAGCCGACAACTGTGGCTGGCGCACCGTGCTGGTGGTCGGCCGCTCCCCCTTGACCCCGGCGCAGTGTTGCCCGCCGGAGTGGCCGCGCCGCGCGAGTTCGACGGGGCCGGCAGCCCCTGGGCCTGAGCGCTCAGCGCTCCGGTGGGGCCTCCAGCCCGTCCCGGTCGGCCAGCTCCAGCAACGGCTCCAGCGAGTGCCGGTCGCCGTCCAGGCCGGCGTGCGGGTCGCCACGCTCGGCGAAGCGGGCCGGCATGCTGAGCACGTCGAAGTCCTCCGGGCGAGCGTCGTCCAGCTCCGCCCACTCCAACGGCGCCGAGACCAGGGCCTGCGGTGTCGGCCGGATCGAGTACGCCGACGTCACCGTGTGGTCGCGGGCCATCTGGTTGTAGTCGATGAAGACCGGCCGGTCGCGTTGGTCGCGCCACCAGGTGGTGGTGACCAGCTCCGGCAACCGGCGTTGCATCTCCCGGCCCAGGGCGAGCACCGCCCGGCGACACTCACCGAAGCTCCACCGCGGCTCGATCGACAGGTAGACGTGCAGGCCCCGCCCACCGGTGGTCTTCGGGTAGCCGGTCATTCCCAGCTCGGCGAGGAACGCGTTGACCTCGCGGGCCACCGGCACCACCTGCTCGAAGCCGACGCCGGGCATCGGGTCGAGGTCGATGCGCAGCTGGTCGGGGCGTTCCACGTCGGAGGCGCTGACCGGCCACGGATGGAAACGCAACGTGCCCAGGTTGGCCGCCCAGATCACCACGGCCAGCTCGCTCGGCGCGATCTCGTCGGCGGTACGGCCACTGGGAAACGTGATGTGCGCGGTGCGAACCCACTCGGGTGCGCCCGCCGGCAGTCGTTTCTGATAGAACGCGTCGCCCCGGTTGGTCTGTCGGGTCGCGATTGTCGCGCCCTCGAAGACCCCACGCGGCCAGCGCTCCAGCATCGTCGGCCGGTCCCGCAGGGCACGCAGGATGCCGTCACCGACCGCCAGGAAGTAGTGGACCACGTCCAGCTTGGTCAGCCCTCGCTCCGGGAAGTAGGGCTTGTCGGGGCTGGAGACGCGGACCAGCCGCTCCCCCACCTGGATCTCCTCGGCCGCCGTCGCCACGCCACCGAGGGTACGACCTGCCCACACTCCGGACGCCCACCGAGCGGACATCGGCATGGCGGATCACCGGACACGGTTACCGTCGGTGGCGCCCGGGTAGGGGTGCCGCATGGCGGAACTGGCAACCCTCTGGATCGTCCGACACGGCGAGAGCACCGCGAACGTCGCGGCGACGCACGCCGAGGCGTCGGGCGCGGAGCTGATCGATCTGACCCACCGCGACGCCGACGTGCCGCTCTCCGCGACCGGCGAGGACCAGGCCCGGGCGACCGGCCGTTGGCTGGCCGAGCTGCCGGAGGCGAAGCGCCCGGACGTGGCGGTGGTGTCGCCGTACCTGCGCGCCGTGCAGACCTCCCGGCTGGCGCTGGCCGGCACCGACATTCCCGTTCACCGCGACGAGCGGCTGCGCGACCGGGAGCTGGGCATCCTCGACGGGCTGACCGGACACGGGGTGCGGCGGCGGCACCCGGACGAGGCCGACCGTCGGGAGCGGTTGGGCAAGTTCTACTACCGGCCGCCGGGCGGCGAGTCCTGGACGGACGTGGCGTTGCGGCTGCGGACGCTGCTGGGCGACCTGCGCCGTGACCACGAGGGTAGCCGGGTGCTGCTCTTCGGCCACGACGCGCTGGTCTTCCTGCTTCGCTATCTGGTGGAGGGGTTGACCGAGGATGAGCTGATGGCGCTCACCCGCCAAGAGGTGATCGCCAACTGTTCGATCACCGAGTGGTCGGCCGACGAGGGCCGACTGGCGCTCACCGCCTTCAACCGTGTCGAGCACCTGCGGCAGCAGGGCGCCCGGCCAACCAGGGAGGACGAGATCCATGCCGAGCCGGTCTGAGGTGAAGGTGATCACGCCGGGGCTGCTGCGGGACTGGGCACTGCCGGTACCGGCCGGGGGCAAGGAGAGCCGCGGCACCGTGCTGGTCGTCGGCGGCTCCCGTTTCACCCCCGGCGCGGTGCTCCTCGCCGGTGTGGCCGCGTTGCGCGCCGGGGCCGGGGTGCTCCAGCTCGCCGCCGCCGAGTCCACCGCCGCCACGCTGAGCATCGAGGTGCCCGAGGCGCTGGTGGTCGGCTTGCCGGAGACCGCCGACGGCGCTGTCGCCGCCGACCGGGACGGCCAGCTCGGCGAGCTGGTCGCACAGGCCGACGTGGTCGCCCTCGGCCCCGGGCTGAAGGCGATCGACGAGACCAACCGCCTGCTGAGCCTGGTCCTGGACGCGGCCCGGCCGCAGACGTCACTGGTGCTCGACGCGTACGCGCTCGGTGCCCTCAGCCACGCACCGGACCTGCTGGTCGGCTCGGGCCGGCCCGTGGTGCTCACGCCCAACGTCACCGAGGCCGGTCACCTGCTCGGGCGGGACCCGGGCGACGACCTGGACGCCGAGGCGGCCGAGCTGGCCGTCCGCTACGAGGCGGTCGTCTCGTTGTACGGGCACGTGGCCGCCCCCGACGGGCGGGGCTGGCGGGAGGAGAGCGGCGACGCCGGGCTGGGCACCTCCGGCAGCGGGGACGTGCTCGCCGGGTTGCTGGCGGGGCTGCTGTCCCGGGGAGCCGACCCGGCTCAGGCCGCCTGCTGGGGCTCGTTCGCGCACGCGGTGAGCGGTCAGCGGCTGATCCCCCGGTACGGCCGGATCGGCTTTCTGGCTCGGGAGTTGCTCGACGAGATCCCCCGCACCCTGGCGATGGTCTGAGGCGGTTTCACCTGTTTTCCGCGTTCGGCGTGGGGGTACCGGACCCCCACCAGCCGAGACTTTTCAGGGAGGTCATACCGGTGTCGACCGATGCCATCGTCCTGCTCAAAGAGGACCACAAGGAGATGCGCCGCCTGTTCAAGGCCTTCCAGGATGCCGAGGAGGGGCCTGCGAGCAAGCGGCAGAAGCTGGTCGGGCAGATCATCGAGGCCCTGACCGTGCACACCTACCTCGAGAACGAGGTGATGTACCCGGAGGTCCGCCGGCTGCTGCCCGACCTGGAGGACGACATCCTCGAGTCGTACGAGGAGCACCACGTGGCCGACGTGCTCTGCGCCGAGCTGGCCGCCATGGACGCGGACCACGAGCACTTCAACGCCAAGACGACGGTGCTGATCGAGAACGTGACGCACCACGTCGAGGAGGAGGAAGAAGAGTGGTTCCCCAAGGTCCGCGAGGCCCTGGGTCGTAAGCAGTTGCAGGAGATCGGCGAGAAGATGATCGCGCTGCGGGCGGACGCCCCTCGTACGCCCAGTGACCCGAAGGCGATCAAGAAGGCGATCGACGCGGTGACCGCCTGAGGCGCCTGCTCACACCGAAGGGCCCGGCACGATGCCGGGCCCTTCGTCGTGCACCGGGTCAGTCGCCCGAACCCGGCTCGGCCATCCGGCGGTGCTGTTCGGCCTTGAGCTTGTCCGGAATGATCTTGCCGGCAGCGGTCTGCACCTTGTTCATCAGCGAACCCGCGGTGACCGTCTGATCGCCCTTCATCAGCGCCTCGAAGCCCTGCGCGGCGACCTTCGTCGGGTCGTCCTTGGAGCCCGAGCCGACCCGGGTGTCCTCCATGTCGGCCCGATCGAAGAACTCGGTGTCGGTCGGCCCGGGCATCAGCGAGGTCACCGTGACACCGGTGTCCTTCAACTCGTTGCGCAGCGCCTCGGCGAAGGACTGCACGAACGACTTCGAGGCGTTGTACACCGCCTGGAAGGGCCCCGGCATGGTCGAGGCGATCGACGAGGTGAACAGCACCCGGCCGGTGCCCCGCTCGACCATGCCGGGCAGCAACCGCTTCGCCAGGTGCACCGTCGAGCGGACGTTGAGGTCGACGATCTCCAACTCGTCGCGCAGGTCGGTGCCGCCGACGAAGGCGCCGCCAGCGCCCCGGCCGGCGTTGAGCGCCAGGGTGTCCACCGGACGACCGGTGGCGGCGATCGTGGACGCCAACTCCTCCACGCCCTGCTCACGGGCCAGGTCGACACGAACGGGCTGGACCTCCGGGCCTCCGTCGCGGCGCAGCTTCTCGGCCGCCGAGGAGATGCCGTCGTCTTCGGCGACCACGATGAGGTCGAAACCGTGCTCGGCGAACTGCACCGCCAGTTCGTACCCGATTCCGCTGGACGCCCCGGTCACCACGGCGAGCGGCCGGTCGGTGGACGGTGTGGTCATGATGGGTGACTCCTCTCGTGCGGGTGGCGGTCGTACCGGCAGGGGTGACCGCTCCCTACCGTGTGCCCCGACGTCGGCCGCCCAACCCTTCCGACGCGCGGCGTGCGGAGGTCGCCCGGGACGGCCCCGGCCGGCCCGGTAGGATCGGACCGGGCCGTTACTGGCGCGTGGGGATGGACAACCATCGGGGAGCGGCCCCGTCATGAGGACGTTTGCCGAGCGCCTGGGCCTTCCCGCACGTCTGTTGGAGGTCGCATGTCGCGCAACGCCGAGTCCACCGCATTCCGTAGTGCCCTTGAGGTGATCCGGGCTGTCGAGCCGCGGGTGGCCGACGCCATCGGCGCCGAGCTGACCGACCAGCGGGAGTCGCTCAAGCTCATCGCCAGCGAGAACTACGCCTCCCCGGCGACCCTGCTGGCCATGGGCAACTGGTTCAGCGACAAGTACGCCGAGGGCACCGTCGGCCGCCGCTTCTACGCCGGCTGCCAGAACGTCGACACGGTCGAGGCGCTCGCCGCCGAGCACGCCCGGGAGCTGTTCGGCGCCGCGCACGCGTACGTGCAGCCGCACTCGGGCATCGACGCCAACCTGGTGGCTTTCTGGGCCGTGCTGGCCGACCGGGTGGAGTCCCCCGCCCTGAAGAAGGCGCAGGTCCGCCACGTCAACGACCTCACCGAGGCCGACTGGTTCACGCTTCGCCGTGAGCTGGGCAACCAGCGGATGCTCGGCATGTCGCTGGACGCGGGCGGCCACCTCACCCATGGGTTCCGGCCGAACATCTCCGGCAAGATGTTCGACCAGCGCAGCTACGGCACCGACCCGGCGACCGGTCTGATCGACTACGACCGGGTGGCCGAGGCGGCCCGCGAGTTCAAGCCGCTGATCCTGGTCGGCGGCTACTCGGCGTACCCGCGGAAGGTGAACTTCCGGATCCTGCGGGAGATCGCCGACTCGGTCGGCGCGACCTTCATGGTCGACATGGCGCACTTCGCCGGCCTGGTCGCCGGCAAGGTCTTCACCGGCGACTTCGACCCGGTGCCGCACGCTCACATCGTCACGACCACCACCCACAAGTCGCTGCGCGGCCCGCGCGGCGGCATGGTGCTCTGCCAGCCGGAGCTGGCCGACCAGGTGGACCGGGGCTGCCCAATGGTGCTCGGCGGTCCGCTGCCGCACGTGATGGCCGCGAAGGCGGTCGCCCTCGCGGAGGCACGCCGGCCCGACTTCGCCGACTACGCCCAGCGGATCGTGGACAACGCGCAGGCGCTCGCCGAGGGGCTGCTGCGGCGGGGCGCGAAGCTGGTCACCGGCGGCACCGACAACCACCTGGTGCTGATCGACGTGTCCGGTTATGGGCTCACCGGCCGGCAGGCCGAGCAGGCTCTCCTGGACTCGGGCATCGTCACCAACCGCAACTCGGTCCCGCAGGACCCGAACGGGGCCTGGTACACGTCCGGCATCCGGGTCGGCACGCCCGCCCTGACCACCCGGGGGCTCGGCACCGCCGAGATGGACCAGACCGCGGAGCTGATGCACACCGTGCTGACGCAGACCACCGCCGGCGCCAACGCCGACGGCACCCCGTCGAAGGCGAAGTACACGCTCGACCCCGCTCTGGCCGACAAGGTCGCCCGCCAGGCCACCGACCTGCTGGCCCCGCACCCCCTCTACCCGGCGATCGACCTGACCTGACCGGCCCCGACCGCGGCGCCGGCCGCGTCGATCATGGAGTTGTGGTGCCCGAAACGGGCGGATGCACGGCGTTCGTCCACCACCACAACTCCATGATCGACGACGCGGGTGGGGCTCGGGGGCGTCGCGGGGGTTAGTTCATGGGGCGCTTCAGGTGGTAGCGGTGGACCTCGGTGCTTCCCTGGACGTTGTTCACGTCCTCGGCGGCGGAGACCAGCTCCCATCCCTCCCGGCCGGCGCGGTTGAGGTGCGCGATGGCGGTGTCACCGAAGGCGGTGATGTCCTTACGGGACCCGTCCGGCGCGTACCAGACGAACGAGACATGGAAATTGCGGCCCTGTCCCTGATAGCGGCGGACGAGCAGGGCGTACTCCCAGGCAACCATGCGGCCTATTATGACCGTCCAACCAGGACGACGGCACGCGGGTCGTCGCGCATTGCCATCCGATGAACGCGCTGTGTCAACCCGCCCGGCGGGCCACCTCGTCGGTGATCAGGGCGGCCAGGCGGTCCAGCCCGACGTCGATCTGTGGTGGTGTCACCGCGCTGACCGACAGCCGCAGCGCGCACACCGGCGCGGTGTCGTCGTAGAAGTGCGCCATCGGCGTCCACAGCACGCCGTAGTCGCGGGCCGAACGGTCCAGCAGCGCGTCGTCGACCGGAAACGGCACTGTCACCACAACGAAGAAGCCGCCGGCCGGCACCGTCCAGCGCACCGCCGCCGGGCCGCCCGCCCGGCCCGGGAACCGCCGGCGCAGCCCGGTCACCAGATGGCGCAGATTCCGGGTGTACGCGGAACGCTCCCGGGTGTTCGCGGCCACCAGGCTGCACCCGTTCTCCAGCAGCCGGCCGCCGATCACCGCCTGCGCGATCGGTGACGTGTTCACCGTGACCATGCTCTTGATCATGGCGAGCTGGTCCGCGAGCGGGCCGACCCGGCCGTCCGACCCGGCCACCCGCTGGTCGGCGACCACGTAGCCGACCCGCGCCCCGGGCAGCACGGTCTTCGCGAACGAGCCGAGGTAGACGACCCGACGCCCGGTGTCCAACGCCTTGAGGGTGGGCGGGCGCGGCCCGTCGGCGGAGTGGAACAGCCCGTACGGGTTGTCCTCCAGCAGCAGCAGGTCCTCCTCGGCGGCCAGCGTGAGCAACCGTCGCCGGTCCTCCGCCGAGATGCTGACCCCGGACGGGTTGGCGAAGTCCGGCATCACGTAACAGGCACGCGGCCGAAGCCCCGCCGCCCGGGCCCGCCGCACCTGGGCCGACAGGTCGGCCAGGTCCACCCCGGACGGTCCGCCGGCAACCGGCCACACCGGCAGGTCGACCAGCCGGGCCGCCCCGGTCAGCCCGACGTAGGTCGGGGCGACCGCGAGCAGCACATCCTCCGGCCCGGCCCGCAACGCCCGCAGCACCAGGAACATCGCCTCCTGGCAGCCGACGGTCACCACGACGGCCTCCGGGTCGACGGTGATCCCCTCGTCGACCGCGAGGTTGCGGGCGATCAGGTGGTGCACGATGCCCTTGGTCCGGCCGTACTGCAGCAGCAGCCGCCGGGCCTGCTCGGACGAGTGACCGAGGTCGTCGGTGAGGTGCCGGTGGAACGTGTCCAGGTGCCGGTGCACCGCCGCGAGGTCGAAGAACTCCTCGTACGGCCGGCCGGCCGCCAGCGACACCGCAGCCGGGTAACGCTCGGACACCTCGTTGAGGAAGTTCATCGAGGTCAGCGCCGGATCGCCCAGCGCGGGGTGCAGGTCGGCGACGGCCAGGTCGACCGGCTCGGTGGCAGTCACCGCTCAGCCCGCATCGAGCGTCCGCAGCGCGGCGGCCGCCGCGGGGTCCGCGCAGCCGGCCAGGGTGAGCGCGTCGGTCAGCTCGGCGGCGAGCAGCGTCAGCGCGTCCCGCGCGCCGCGTTCGCCACCGGCGGCCAGCGCCCAGAGCAACGGCCGGCCGACCAGCACCCCGGCGGCGCCCAGCGCGAGCGCCCGCAGCACGTCGGTGCCGCCGCGGATGCCGCTGTCCAGCAGCACCTGACAGTCGCCGCCGACCGCGTCGACGACCTCCGGCAACATGGTGACACTGGCCGGCGCGCCGTCGAGTTGCCGGCCGCCATGGTTCGACACGACCAGCGCGTCCGCGCCCACCCGTACCGCCTCGACCGCGTCGCGGGGGTCCAGCACTCCCTTGACCACCAGCGGCAGGTCGACCTGCTCGCGTAGCCAGGCCAGGTCCGCCCAGCGCAGCGCCGGCGCGAACGAGGAGGCGGTGTGCGCGGCGAGCGCGGACACCCCGGGTGCGCCTGCGTGCGCCAGGGCGTCGCGCCCGTCGGGCAGGTTCGCGGCCACCACGTCGTCCGGCAGCCGGAAGGCGTTGCGCAGGTCCCGGGGACGCCGGCCGAGCACCGGGACGTCCACGGTGACCACCAGTGCCCGGCAACCGGCCGCGACGACCCGGGCCAGCAGGTCGCGGACGAGGGCCCGGTCGCGCAGCCAGTAGAGCTGGAACCACACGTCCGCGCCGACAGCGGTGACCTGTTCGAGAGGTGTGCTGCCCAGCGTGCTCGCCAGGTACGGGATCCCGGCCGCGCCGGCCGCCGAGGCGAGACCCAACTCCCCGTCCGGGTGCACCAGGCGCTGGTACGCCATCGGCGCCACCCCGACCGGCATGGCGTACGGGCGGCCGAGCAGCCGGGCGCCGAGGTCGACGGTGTCCACCCCGCGCAGCATCCGGGGCAGCACGGCGACCCGGTCAAACGCGCGACGGTTGGCCGACACTGTCACCTCGGACGCGCTGCCGCAGTCGACGTAGTCCCACACGTCCTCCGGCAGCACCGTGCGGGCCCGCTCGGCGTAGTCGGTGAGCGACACGGCCGGCAGGTCGGTCAGCACCGGCTCAACCACCGCGCACCGCCGTGCCCGTCGGGTCGTCCGCCGGGTCGTCACGCCCGGGCGCCAGCCCGAACCGTTCCCGCAGGAACGCCGCCGCGTCGGCCTGCGCCCGCCGGCCGTCGGTGAAGACGCCCGGCATGGCGAAGAAGCCGTGGATCATCCCCGGGTAGTGCCGCACCCGGGTGGGTACGCCGGCGGCGGCCAGTCGCTCGGCGTACCGCCGCCCCTGCGCGCACAGCGGGTCCAGCTCGGCGGTGACCACCAGCGCCGGGGGCAGGCCGGTCAGGTCGTCGGCGAGCAGCGGCGACGCGAGGGGGTCCTGGGCGTGCGCCTCGTCGGTCAGGTAGTGCGTCCGGTACCAGGCCACCGAACGGCTGTTGAACAGCGTCGGGTCGTCGTCGGCCGGGCCGGTGGGCTCGCCGCTCTGGTCGGTGTTCGGATAGACCAGCAGCTGGGCGGCGAGCGTGGGCCCGTGCGCGCGGCTGAGCAGGGTGACCGCGGCGGCCAGGTTCCCGCCGGCGCTGTCCCCGCCCACCGCCAGCCGGTCCGGGTCAACGCCCAGCCGGTCGGCGTGCCCGGCGACCCAGCTGGCGGCCGCGTGGCAGTCGTGCACCGCCGCCGGGAAGGGATGTTCCGGGGCGAGCCGGTAGCCGACGGTGATCACCTGACAGGGCACGGCGTTGGCCAGTCGACGGCAGATGCCGTCGGCGGTGTCGATGCTGCCGAGCGTCCACCCGCCGCCGAAGAAGTACAGCAGGGTGGGCAGCGGGCCCGACCCGGCCGGCCGGTACACCCGCAGCGGCAGCTCGCCGGCCGGGCCGAGCATCCGCTCGTCGCGTACCTCTGCCACCGGTTCGACCGCGCCGGAGCCGGCGCGGATCGCGGCCAGGTCCGCGGCGCGCGCCTCGGTCAGCGTCTGCGTGTACAGCGGCGGGGTGCCGGTCGCGGCGCGGGCCGCCCGGTATGCCGCCACCTCCGGGTGCGGGGCCATGTCGCTCCTATCCGCCGGTGCTGACGAGCAGCTTGTCGATGCCGCGCAGGAACAGGCTGCCGCTGTACGTCGGCGTCTCGGTGACGGTCAGCTCGGGGAACCGGGCGAACAGGCGGGGCAGCGCGAGGCGGCCCTCCAGTCGGGACACCGCCGCGCCGAGACAGAAGTGCAGACCCACCCCGAAGGCCAACGACGGCGGGCCGGGTCGGGTCGGGTCGAAGACGTCCGGGTCCGGGAACCGTGCCGGGTCCCGGTTGGCCGCCCCGATGATGATCAGCACGTTGTCGTCCCGGGCGACCGGCACATCACCCAGCACCATGTCGGCCGGCGCGGCACGGGCCAGGAAGTGCACGGGGCTCTCCAACCGCAGCACCTCGTCGACGCAGCCCGCGGTCAGCTTGTCGTCGGTGGGCATCGCCGCGACCGTCTCCGGGTGGGCCAGCAGCAACGGCATCCCGTTGCTGAACATGTAGACGGTGGTGACGAAGCTGGCGTTGAACAGCACGATCAGGTTGCTGACCAGCTCCTCCTCGGTCAGCTCCACCTCACCCGAGTCGAGGGCCTCCACCAGCCCACTCAGCAGGTCGTCCCCGGGCACCCTGCGGCGGTGCGCCAGCAGTTCCCGGTAGAAGACCCGCAGCTCCTCGGCCGCGGTGTTGGCGGCGGCCAGACGTTCCGGGGTCTTCCCGGCGACGTCCAGGAACTCGTCGATCCATTCCACCCGCTCGCGATACCACGCCAACTCCGCCACCGGGATGCCGATGAACTCGGCCATCACCAGCGCCGGGACCGGGTACGCGAAGTCCGCCACGAAGTCCACCACGGCGTTTCCGGCGTCGGCCATCCGGTCCAGCAGCTCGTCGACCACCCGCAGGATCACCGGTTCCAGCGCGCCCAACCGGCGCGGGGTGAAGGTGCGGGAGAACACGTGCCGCATCCGCGTGTGGTCGGGCGGGTTCACGAACATCATCGACGTCTGGAAGGTGCGCAGGATCTCCTGCTCCTGCCAGCCCGGCGGCGGCTGTTTGGTCCACTCCGGATCGCGCAGCAACCCGTCGACGAGGTCGTAGCCGACCGCCACCGCCGCCACCGTGCGGTGCTCGGCCCGGGCCGGGACCGCGCTGACCGGCCCGAGCTTGTGCAGGCCTGCGTACCACGGGTACGGGTTCTGTCGGCCCTGCTCGCTGTACAGGCCGGTGAGCAACTCCTGCGCCGTCACGACGCGCTCCTCCCCAGGATGTCGGTGCCGGGGCGGCGAGGATCACCCGCCGCCCCGGCCGGTGTCACAGGCCGAGCAGCCGCAGCGGCACAGCGTTCGCCAGCGCCTGGTTGCCGGCGTCGTTCGGGTGGATGTGGTCACCCGAGTCGTACGCGGGCAGCAGCTGACTGGGTCGCGCCGGGTCGCGCAGCACCCGGTCGAAGTCGAGCAGCCCGTCGAACTCGCGGCTGCCGCGCAGGTACGTGTTCACCGCCTGCCGGGTGGCTTCCTTCTGTGGAGTCCACACGCCGGGCGCCCCGTGCCCCTCGTACGGGGTCAGCGTGGCCACCAGGCTGGTCAGCCCCCGCTGCTGGAGCTGCTGGTTGATCTGCCGCAGGGTGGCGATGATCGCCTCGGGTGAGTCGTTGGACATCCAGATGTCGTTGATGCCCAGGTGGGTGACGACAGTGCGCACCCCGGTCTGGGGAAAGACGTCCTCGTTGAGCCGGGCCGCCGCGTTCGGGCCGAGCTGGTAGTAGCCGGGGTAGTTGCCGTCGCCCGGCTCGGTGCCCTCGTGGTTGAGGCGGTTGCCGGCCAGGCTGAGGTTGAGCACGCCCGGGGTGCGCGGGTCCGGCCGGTCGGCGAGCAGCCGGTCGGAGAGCAGGTCGGGCCAGCGTCGATTGGCGTTGACGGTGCTGCCGTTGCCGTCACCGATGGAGTCACTGAGCACCACCACCGCGCCCGGGGTGGCCCTGCGCTGCACGTCGATCCCGGAGAGGAAGAACCAGCAGCAGGTGGGGCGGGTGGTGAACCCGGTGCCCTCGGCGGCACCGGTCAGGTCGCCGGCGCCGATGAAGTTGGCCTGCTGCGACTGCCCGTGGAAGGTGGTCGGGCCGGTCGGCGTCGGGAAGTGCACTGTGACCACCAGGTCGCTGTCGTCTGCGACCGGGAACGTCAGCGGGTCGCTGAGCAGCTCCGCGCCCCGGTTCATGGTCGCCGAGGCGTTGTCGGTGAAGGTCAGCGGGCGCACCGAGGCCGGATCGATGTCGGAGAGGTCGTCGGCGGTGGCGGTGTTGGGTCGGGCGACGGTGGCCCGACCGACCGCTACCGCCTGCTCGCCGTAGAGGTTGCTCAGACGGACCCGCAGCGCCGGACCGCCCACCGAGACGTGCACGATCATCCGTACGCTCTGGTTGTTCAGGCCGGTGTTGGTCAGCCCGACCGAGTTGCCCCGGGTGACCGCGGTGGCCCAGCTGCCCGCCCACTCGGAGCGGTCCGGTCGGGCGGCGGCGGTCCCGGACGGACCGGCGCTGGCGACGACCGCGGGTGTGCCTGTGACCAGCAGCGCGGCCGCGGCGGCGATGACGTGCCATCTCTTCGGGGTCGACATTGAACCTCCATCGTGTGGCAGCCCAGGGCCGTCCGCTGACGGCGCCCGCCTGGACGATGGTCCAGAAACCTAGCCGCCGCCGCTGACGGGCGTCAATCAACCTGATCGACGCGATCAAATGTCCGGCGGGCCTGTCGGATCGCCCCGTCGGCACGGTTCCGACCAACCGTTACCGGCCTAGGCTCGCAGGCGGCGGGCTCACCGGAGCGCGCGCCACCGTCGCGTCGCCACCGGGCGCTGCCCGGGGACCGCCGCTTTCTCGGATGGGGGCAGTCGGATGACTGACGGACCTGGGCACACCTACGTGGACCGAGTGCTGGATCTCTTCGCCGGCTTCGGTGACCGGGAGGCACTGGTCGGCGGGGACCGCCGGCTCACCTACACCGAGGCCGCCGTGCTGGTGCGGACAATGGCCGCGACGCTGACCCGGCACGGCGTACGCCCCGGTGCGGCGGTGCTGGTGACAGTGGCGAACGCGGTCGAGGGCCCGTTGCTTCAGCTCGCGCTGCATCTCATCGGCTGCCGGACCATGTGGGTCGCGCCGGTGACCGCGCGCCGGGAGGTCGACGAGTTCATCCGCCTGGCCCGCCCGGACGCCCTCGTCTACGACGCCCGGGACCCGGCCGGTCTCGGCCCGGACCTGGCCGCCGCGCTGCCCGGCACACCGGTGTGCTGTCTCGGCCCGGGGGGCGCCGGCCCGGACCTCACCGCCGACGCCGACGCGGCGGAACTGCCGACGAGCGTGCCGGCACCGGAGTCGTTCCTGCAGACCAGCGGCACCACCGGCAGCCCCAAGCTGGTGCACCACCGGGAGAGCTTCTACGCGCAGATCCTCACCCTGGCCGCCGACTTCCGCGCTGCCGGGTTCCCGCTGCTGCGGCACCTGTCGCACTCGCCGATGTGGTTGGCCAGCGGGCAGATCACCACCCTGTTCAACCTGTTCACCGGCGGGGTGCTGTTCCTGCGCGACGACTGGGACCCGGTGGCGTTCGTGGACAAAGTGCAGCGGGAGCGGATCAACTCCACCTTCGTCACCCCGCCGATGCTCTACGAGGTGCTGGACCACCCGGCGCTGGTCGGCGCGGACTTCAGCGCCATGTTCATGTTCAACGTGGGAGCGGGTCCCGCCGCGCCCGCCCGGCTGCGCCAGGCCATCGCGCGGTTCGGCCCGGTGCTGCGCATCGTGTACGGCCTCAGCGAAGCCGTGGTGATCACCGCGCTGCCGGGGTTGACCGATGACCCGGAGCACCCGGAGCGGCTGCGGTCCTGCGGTCGACCCTATGGCGACGTGCGGATCGAGATCCGCGACGACGACGGCACGGTGCTGCCGCCGGGGCGTGACGGCGAGGTGTGGGTGCAGACCCGACTGAGCTTCGCCGGCTACCATGGCCAGCCCGAGCTGACCGCGCAGACGCTGGTCGACGGCTGGGTGCGTACCCGCGACATCGGGCACCTCGACGACGACGGTTACCTCTACCTGGTCGACCGCGCGCACGACATGATCGTCACGCACCGGCGGAACTGGGCGATCTTCTGCCGCCCCATCGAGGACGTGCTGGCCGGGCATCCCCAGGTGCGGGCCGCCGCCGTGATCGGCGTACCGGACGACACCGTCGGCGAGGTCCCGTACGCGTACGTCGTGGTCGCCCCGGACGCCACGGTCACCGGCGCCGAGCTGATCGACCTGGTGACCGCGGAGCTCAACGAGATGTGGGCGCCGGCCGCTGTGGAGTTCGTCGAGGTGTTGCCGGTGAACCGGTCGGTCAAGGTGGACAAACGGGCGCTGCGCGAGCGGTACGCGGCGCGTCGGGCGGCGGCGGTCGGGGCGTGACCCCCCGCCGGCAACTGGTCGTCCTGGTCGGCGCGGACCTGATCTCCAACCTGGGCACCCGCATCTCGGTGGTGACCATCCCGTGGCTGGTGCTGGTCACCACCGGCAGCCCGACCAAGATGGGCCTGGTCGCGTTCGCCGAGACCCTGCCGTACCTGCTGTCCAGCGCGCTGGGCACGCCCTGGGCGGACCGGATCGGCCTGCGCCGCACGTCCATCCTCTGTGACGCCGGCAGCGCGGTGGCCATGGTGGTCGTCGCGCTGACCCCGTGGTTGGGTTTCGGTTCGCTGGTGGCGCTGGTGGCGCTGGCCGGCGCGCTGCGCGGCATCGGGGACCGGGTGAAGCACGTGATGTTCCGGCCGGTCGCCGAGGCCGCCGGGGTGCCGCTGATCCGGCTGACCTCGGCGTACGACGGGCTGAGCCGGGTGGTGACCCTCTTCGGCGCCGCAGTGGGCGGCGTGCTGATCGCCGCGTTCGGGGTGACCGAGGCGATCCTCATCGACGCGGCCAGCTTCGGTGTCTGCGCGCTGCTGATCGGTGTCCTGGTCCGGCCACCGGCCCCGCCGGCGAAGCCCGCCGAGCCGGAGAGCTACCTGCGCGCGCTGCGTGCGGGATTCGGCTACCTGGGCCGGGACCGGCCGCTGCTCAGCATGCTGCTGGTCATCTCGGCGCTGAACATGGTGGCCAACGCCAGTGTGGCCGTCTACATCCCGGTCTGGGTCGCCCGGGAGCTGCACGGGCCCAGCGGGCTCGGTCTGGTGCTGGCGGCGTTCTCGGCGGGCGCGCTGCTGGGCAACGTCGTCTTCACCGCGCTCGGGCCGAGGCTGCCCCGCCGGCTGACGTTCCTGGTCGGGGCGCTGATCGCCGGCACACCCCGGCTGGTCGCACTGGCGATCAGCGACGAACTGCCGGTGGTGCTCCTGGTGACCTTCCTGTCCGGCATCGGCATAGCGGCGGTCAACCCGCTGCTCGGGGTGGCGCTCTACGAGCGGGTGCCGGCGGAGTTGCAGACCCGGGTGATCGGCATCGCCGGTTCGCTGGCCTTCGTCGGTCTGCCGGTCGGTGCGCTGCTCGGCGGCTGGTCGGTGGACGCGCTGGGTCTCACCCCGGCGCTGCTGACCATGGCGGTGGCGTGCCTGCTGGTCAGCGCGTACCCGCTGCTGACCCGGCCGTCCGAGCCGAGGACACCGACGCGGCCCACCCCTGCCGTCGCGCCCTGACAGTTGGGCTCGCACGAGCACACTGCAGCCCGCTGGGCGCGTACCGTGTGGACATGCCGAGCTGGGAGGACGTCCGCCGGATCGCGCTCGCTCTGCCGGAGACCACCGAGCGTCCGTCGTACGACGGGTTGCCGGCCTGGCGGGTCCGGGACAAGCCGTTCGTCTGGGAGCGACCGCTGCGCCGCGCGGACCTCGACGCCCTCGGTGACGCCGCGCCCGACGGCCCGCTGCTCGGCGTACGGGTGGCCGACCTCGGCGTCAAGGAAGCCCTGCTCGCCGACGACCCGGCGGTCTACCTCACCACCTCGCACTTCGACGGGTACCCGGCGGTGCTGGTCCGGCTCGACCGGATCAGCATGTCCGAGTTGACCGAGGTGGTCACCGAGGCGTGGTATTCCCGCGCCCCGAAACGCCTCGCCGCCGCCCACCGCGCCGATCAGGAGCCCACGAACGCCTAGACCGCGTCAGCGGGTGGCCGGGGCGGCGTGTTCGCTGCGGCAGCGGGGGCAGCGCAGGCGCGCTCCGACACCACCGCGCCGGCGACGCCAACTCGACAGCGCCGCGAGGTGCTCGGCTGGCGTTGGGCTGATGGCAGGGCGGGCGCCTGGCGGGCCTGGCCGGGCGGGCGGTGGTCGGTTAGCGTGCCGGAATGGCATCGACGTTGGCCGAATCGACTGATCCGTACTGCCTGCGTGCCGGCGAGGCCGCCGAGCTGCTGCGCGGGCACCCGTGGCGGCGATTCATCGCGCTGGGCGACAGCGTGGTCGAGGGCAGCTGCGAGCCGACGCCCGGCTACTCGGACGTGCAGTGGGCCGACCGGGTCGCCAGCGAACTGGACGCCGCCCGCCCGGGTCTGGCGTACCTCAATCTCGGCCGCAGCGGGCTGCGCGCGCACCAGGTGCGAGCCGAGCAGCTCGCGCCGGCGCTGGCCTTCGCGCCCGACCTGGCGCTGGTGGTCTGCGGTGGCAACGACGCCTTCCGCCCGGCGTACGACGCGGACGCGGTCGACGCGGAGCTGACCGCGATGATCATTGCGCTGCGGGACGTCGGCGCGCACGTGATCACGGTGGGGATGTTCGACGTCTCGTACAGCCCGGCGGTCCCGGAGGCCCTGCGCCCCGGCCTGCGGGAGCGGATGCGCCGCCTGTCCGCGCGCACCGCGCGGCTCGCCGAGCGCCTGGGCACCGTCCACGTGCACCTGACCGATCACCCGCTGACGGCCGACCCGACCCTCTACAGCACCGACGGCCGACACGGCAGCGCCCGCAGCGACGCCATAGCAACGGCCGAAACCCTCCGCGCCCTCTCCCCCCACCGCCGCCCCTGACCGACCCCGCGCCCCCCGGTCCCCACCCGGTGATCAAGAGGTTTCGGTCACGACACGCCAGGTCCGGTGACGCAAACCTCTTGATCACCGGGGCGATCGCGTGGGGGGCGTGGTGGGCGTGGGGGGCGTGGGGGGGTCAGTCCTTCAGGAGGACTCCGGTCATCAGGACGCCGTGGGCCAGGTTGAGGACTCCGTCGCAGCCGGGGTAGCCGACCCTCGCCAAGCCGCCGGAAGCGTGCCGGCCGAACAGGTACGGGGCGAGGGAGTACGGCACCTCTGCCGTCACCGTCTCGCCCGTTTCGATCTGCACGAAGTCCATCGACACCCGGTCGGTCGGCAGGTACTCCTGAAGGATCGCGCCGCCCTGGTCGACGGCGGCCCGTACCCCGTCGGCCCAGTCCGTCGGGGTCAACTCGGGGCCGAGCAGCACGCCGTGCCCTGCGGAACCGTCGGCCGGTTTGGCCACCAGCTTCGCCTGGTCGGCGATCGCCCGGTCGAGCACCGCGGCGGTCAGCGGCACCGTGTACGGCACGTGCCGACGAATCAGCGTCTGGTCGTCGGCGGGCAGACCGCCCATGTCCTCCCACAGCCACGCAAAGGTGATCTTGTTGCCGAGCAGCCAGGCCGCCGCCGAGACGAACATCGGCAGCGTGCCCGCCGCGAGGGCACCGGCCACCGCGTCCAGGCCGGCGGTCGGGGTGACCCGGTTGGGCACGAACAGCCGGAACAGCGCGTCGACCGGCGCGCCGTCGACCACCAGGCGACTGTCGGCGTCCAGGGTGGCGGTGGAGACCGGGGCGATGACCAGGTCGATGCCGAAGTCCCGGGCCCGTACGGCCAGTGGGTCGAGGATCCGGATGAACGTCTGCGGGTCGTCCAGACCGGGGTAGTCGGAGTCGAAGTCCATCAGCAGCGCCACCCGGGCGCCGTCGGGCAACCGCAGCTCCTCGCGGATCGCCACGAACCGTTGGTCGAGCAGTGACGGTGCGGCCCGCGCCGGCAGGTCGTCCAGGATGCCCTGCTCCTGGTAGAGCCGTGCGAACCGCTGGATCACGGTGTCGGCGTCGAAGCCGCCACCGAGGCTGCTGTCGATGTTGTACTCGACGAACTTCGGCACCCCCGCCGAGAAGATCACGTCCGGCCGGTACGCGGCCAGCAGCGCCTCGCTCAGCGGCTCCGACTCGTCCAGCAGGCGGGTCTCCCCCGCCGGTACGTCGAGCAGCCGGCGCAGCTCACCGGCGGTGCCCGCCCGACGACGACAGGCGTCGAGGATCAGCTGGGCGAGCCGGTCGCAGACCTCGTTCAGCTGCCGCCAGGCGTCGGCGGTCAGGACCGGGGGGCGGGCCAGCCGCCACTGCTTGTTGTAGGTGGCCCGGCCGTGGAAGACCTGCTCCCAGGCCGCCGCCCCACTGGTCACCATGGCTCGTCGGGCCGGCTCCGGCAGGTCGGTCCAGGCTCGGTCGGCCGCCGGCCACGCGTAGTTGGGGTCGATCATGATCCGTCCTTCATGGTCAGGTGGATGGCGGTGGCGAGCTGGTCCCGGGACGGTTGCACGGCCCGGTCCAACGCCGGCGCGAACGGCAGCACCGCCCCGTCCGGGCGGGTGACCCGGCGGGGAGGGGCGAGCAGTCGGACGCGCTCCACCACCGAGGCGATGATCTCGGCGGCCATGCCGCAGGAGCGGTTGGCGTCGTCGAGCACCACGAGCCGCCCGGTGCGCGCCACCGACTCGGTGAGGCCGTCGATGTCGAACGGGTACAGCGTGCGCGGGTCGAACACCTCCACCGAGACCTGGTCGGCCAGCTCCTCGGCCACCGCGAGCGCGTCGTGCACCAGGTGCCCGACCGCGACCACTGTGACGTCGTCGCCGAAGCGGTGGATCCGGCCCCGGCCCAGCGGCACCGGGGTCAGGTCCTCGACGTCCTCCCGCAGGTCCATCGCGCCAGCCGGGGCGAACACCACCACCGGGTCGTCGTGGCGGATCGCGGTGACCAGCAGCCCGTACGCGTCGGCCGGGGTGGCCGGCACGACGGTGACCACGCCGACGTGCGCGAAGAGGCTGTACGGCTGGTCGGAGTGCTGCCCGGCCCAGCCGGTGCGCGAGCCGGAGCCGGGGACCAGGTAGGTGACCGGGACGGCGCACTGCCCACCGGTCATCAGTGGGAACTTGTGGGCGTGGTTGACGATCTGCTCGAAGACCAGGAACAGCAGCGACGGGATCTGGAACTCGATCACCGGCCGCAACCCGGCCAGCGCCGCGCCGGTGGCGAAGCTGGTGAACGCCTGCTCGGACAGCGGGGTGTCGCGTAGCCGCTCGGTCCCGAAGCGCTTGGCCAGGCCGGTGGTCACCATCGACGCCCCGACCTGGACGTCCTCGCCGAGCAGGAACACCGCCTCGTCGCGGGTCAGCTCGTCGGCGAGTGCCCGGGTCAGCGCCCGGCGGTACGACAGTCGGGGCACCTCAGCCACCTCCGGTGCGGACGGTCATTCAGCCACCTCCGGTGCATGCGGTCATTCAGCCACCTCCGGTGCGGGCGGTCATGCCGCTGGCGTACAGGTAGGCCAGGGCATCGGCCGGGTCGGGTTGTGGGCTGGCCAGGGCGAAACGCACGGCCGCGTCGAGGGTTTCCTCGACCTCGGCGTCCACTGCGGCACGGTCGACGTCGGAGAGGCGCTCACCCTGGATACGCACCGGGTCGCGGGCCCGACCCCGGGTCACCTCGTCGGGCGGGCGGTAGTCGAGGCGTACCGCGTGCTCGAAGGTGTGGTGGACGTCGAAGCGGTAGGTACGGGCCTCGATCAGCTCGGGACCGCCGCCGGCGCGCATCCGGTCGACGGCGGCGGCCGCGGCGACGCGTACCGTCTCGGGGTCCTGGCCGTCGACCTGGGCGGCCGGGACGCCGAACGCGGCGGCCCGGCCGGTGATGCTGCCGGCCACCGCGCCGGCGACCGGCATGGTGGTGGCGTAGCCGTTGTTCTCGCAGACGAACAGCACCGGCACCCGCCAGAGCGCGGCCAGGTTGAACGCCTCCAGCAGCATCCCCTCGTTGACCGCGCCGTCGCCGAAGAAGCTCACCCCGACGGTGTCGCGCCCCCGACGGCGGTGGGCCCAGACCGCACCCGTGATGATCGCCCCGGAGGCCCCCACGATGGCGTTGGCGCCGAGCACGCCGAGGCTGAAGTCGGCGGCGTGCATCGAGCCACCCCGCCCGGCGTTGAGGCCGGTGACCCGACCGCACAGCTCGGCGAGCATCCGGGCCGGGTCCGCGCCCCGGGCCAGGACGTGCCCGTGTCCGCGATGGGTGCCGGCGATCACGTCGTCGGCACCCAGGGCGGCGCAGACGCCGGCGGCGATCCCCTCCTGACCGAGGTACGGGTGGATGCCGCCGACGATCTGCCCGCCGTGGACCAGCTCCACCGCCCGTTCCTCGAACCGGCGGATCAGCCGGACCGTGCGGTAGAGCCGGACCGGGTCGGCGTCGGTCACGCCGGTCCCTTGATGGCGGCGAGGATGTCGTCCCACAGTCGGGCCCGGGCGGTGAGGGCGGTGTTGACCGTGTCGGCGCACTCCTGCCACTTGGTGTCGTCGTCGCCGCACAGGTCGGCGAGCATCTGCATGGCCATCGGGGTGTGCTGTTCGCCGTCGACCTCGATGTGCCGCTCCAGGTAGTCGACGAACGTGTGCAGCCGGTTGCTGCGCTCGTTGACCGAGACGACCTGCGTGAACATGTCCGGGATGAGGTCCTCGCGACCGAACGCGAAGGCCGCCGCCTGGCAGTGCACCGGGGTCGACTCGATGATCCGCCAGGTGGTGGCGGCGAACCTCGCCGACGCGGCCGGCACCCCGGCCTCGGTGAGCGCGTCGGTCACCGGCCGGCCGGCGCGCAGCAGGTCGACGAGGGCGTTCACGGCGGTGGTGTCCGCGCCGGCCTCGACCATGCCCTGCACGTACAGCTCGAAGTGGCTGATGTAGCCGCCGCCCAGCTCGTCGCTCTCCTCGACCATGACGATGTCGTTGATGAGGCGGCGGCTGCCGGTCGGGCCGGTCGGGATCCACGGCACGGTGACGCAGGTC
Organism: Micromonospora sp. M61; assembly: GCF_018070245.1. Taxonomy (NCBI): domain Bacteria; kingdom Bacillati; phylum Actinomycetota; class Actinomycetes; order Micromonosporales; family Micromonosporaceae; genus Micromonospora; species Micromonospora sp. M61. The sequence goes on from NZ_JAGPYA010000011.1 coordinate 42,218, forward strand.
AGCTGCCGTTGCAACGACTTCAGCAGGGACATGAAGTCCCAGACCGCGAAGACGTGGTGCTGCATGAAGGTGACCAGCGCCTCATGGGTGTCCAGGTTGGCGTAGAGCGGGTGCTTGACCACCACGTCACGGCGGTCGGTCACCGCCTTTTCCAGCCGTTCGATGCCCGGGTGGGTCTTACCCCAGTCGTAGCGTGACATGTCAGCCTCCCTGTTGGGCGCGGTGGCGCCAGATGACCGGGCAGTAGTCGGGATCCGCGTAGTCGGGCCGCCCCTCGTGGGTGCGGCGGACCAGCACGTCGTGGTTGTACGCGGCGAGCGTGCCGTCGGAGAGCGGATACTCCCGCCAGGCGTTGTCGCCGTCCTGCAGGTGCAGCGAGATCGCCTGCCGGGGGCGACCGCTGACGTTGGGGCCGCTGCCGTGATAGGTGCGGCAGTGGTGGAAGCTCACGTGTCCCTTGGGGATCACCATGGGGATCTTGCGGATCTCCGCGCCGTTGTACGCGGCGTTCTCGGCCAGCATCTCCTCCAGCTGGCTGCGGTCCCGGTCGGCGAAGTGCCGCACCACTGTGTCGTCGGCGCCGATCTCCTTCCACCGGTGCGAGCCGTCGACCATGGTGATGGTGCCCATCTCCTCCCCACAGTCGTGGAAGGGGATGAACGCGGTGAGCATCTTCTCCGACGACGAGGACGCCCAGTAGTGCTTGTCGAAGTGCCAGGGCACGATGTTGCTCGGCTCGCCGGAGATCGGCGGCTTGTAGATCAGCGTGGACTGGAAGACCCGGATCTCGTCGGCCTGGGCGAGCCGGGCCGCCACCGCCCCGACCAGCGGCTTGCGCAGGATCGCGCCGAGCCCGTCGTGCTCGTGGTGGACGTAGTCGTTGTGCCGTTGCACCGGCCCCGACGACGGCTCCCAGTAGGCCAGCTTCGGGGGCCGCACCGGCAACCGCCGGTCCCGCTCACCGTCGTAGTAGCGCTGAGCGGCGGCGGCGAGGGCGTCCACCTCGTCGTCGGTGAACACCTTCTTCGACAGGTACCAGCCGTGCTCGGCGTAGTGCCGCACGTCGTCGTCGGACGGCAGCAGGGCCTGCTCCTCGGCGGTCAGCGTCGGTTCGTAGCCGGTCACGCTCACGCCCCCACCCCCTGTGGTGTGGCCGCCACCGCGGCCAACTCCCGTTCCTTGGCCTCGTAGAGCGCCTTGATGTTGCCGCTGCCGAAGCCCCGCGCGCCGCGCCGCTCGATCAGCTCCAAAAAGAGCGTGCGGCGTACGTGCATCGACTCGGCGAAGATCTGCAACAGCTGGCCGTCGTGGTCGGAGTCGACCAGCACGCCCAGCTCGCGCAGCCGGTCCAGTGGGGCGTCCACCCGACCGACCCGCGCCTCCAGGGAGTCGTAGTAGCTGCCGGGTGTGCCGGCGAAGCGCACCCCGCGCCGGCCCAACGCCTCGACCGCGGTGAGGATGTCGTCGGTGCGCAGCCCCAGGTGCTGCACTCCCCCGCCGGCGTGCTGGTCCAGGAACGCGTCGATCTGCCCCGGTCGCCGGGCCCGGTCCGGTTCCAGCAGCACCACGGTGACCCGCCCGGACGGGCTCTGCACCACCTTGGAGTTCATCCCCTGCCCGTCGACCTCGATGTGTTCCTCGAAGATCTCCGCGAAGTCGAACAGCTTCTCGAAGTGCCGGACCGTCTCGTCGAGCTGACCGGGCGGCACGCAGACCGCCAGGTGGTCGATCTCGGCGAGCACCGGCGGATGACCCTCCCCGCCGGACGGTGCCGGTGTGATGACGCCGGGCAGGAACTCGGCCCGGTCACCGCGGCGCTGCACCAGCCGGTGCCGCACGTCGGCGAAGCCGTCCACCTCGGCGGTCACCACCTCGGCGTCCGCACCGGTGACGGTGGTCGGTGGCGTCACCCCGGTCGCGCCGCGGCCCACCAGCTCGGCGTACGCGGACGCGACGTCGTCGACCTCGACCGCGACGACGGCGATGCCGTCACCGTGGCGCTGGACGTACCTCGCCGCCGGATGCTCAGCGCTGAGCCCCGAGGTGAGCAGCAGTCGGATGTCGCCGTGGCAGAGCAGCAGCGAGCGCTGCCCTTCCAGCCCGGTCTCCGGGCCACCCTGGCCACAGATCTCGAAGCCGACGGCGGTGCTGAAGTAGAAGGCCGCCTGTCGGGCGTCCCCCACGTAGAGTTCGATGTGGTCGATACCACGGATGTCCATGTCCCCTGAAACCCCTCCCACACGCTTCCCCCCGTGTTGCCGTCCGGGCGCGCCCGCCCGGGATGCCGCGTCGATCACCTCCTCGGCTCGGCGACGCGCGCGAGCAGCAGGCTCACGTTCTGACCGCCGAACCCGAACGAGTTGGTGACCGCGTACTCCGGGTCGGCCTTGCGGGGCGCGCCACGGATGTGGTCCGCCGGGCAGGCCGGGTCCGGGTCGTCGAGGTGGTACGTCGGCGGCAGCAGCCCCCGACCGAGCGCCAGCGCGGTGACCGCCGCCTCCAGGACCCCGGAGGCGCCGAGCAGGTGCCCGGTGAGCGCCTTGGTGGAGCTGACCGGCACCCCGCCGACGCCGAACACGTCGGCGAGGGCGGTGGTCTCCGCGATGTCACCGAGCTTCGTCGCGGTGCCGTGCGCGTTGACGTAGCCGACCGCCGCCGCGGGCACACCGGAGCTGCGCAGCGCGCGCCGGATGCACGCGGCCGCGCCGGCACCGTCCGGGCGGGGTGCGGTCGGGTGGTACGCGTCAGTGGTCGCGCCGTGGCCGGCCACTTCGGCGTACGCGGTGACGCCCCGCGCCGCGGCGTGCTCGGCGCGTTCCAGCACCAGCAGCGCGGCGCCCTCGGCCAGCACGAACCCGCTGCGGGAGGTGTCGAACGGCCGGCTCGCCCGGGCCGGGTCGTCGCCTGCTCTGGCCAGGGCGCGCGCGTTGCCGAAGGTGTCGGCGAAGGTCGGGAACAGCGGTGCCTCGCTGGCCCCGCAGAGCACCACGTCGACCTCTCCGGTGGCGATGAGCCGAACCCCGTCGGCGACCGCCTGGGCACCGGAGGCGCAGGCGGTGCCGACCGACGAGCTGTAGCCGCGGATGCCGTGCGCGATGGCGATCCGCGCCGCCGGCATGTTCGGCAGGATCCCGGTGAGCAGGTACGGGCTGACCGCCGCCCGACCCCGGGCGGCCCGGGCCAGCACCTGCGACTCCAGGGTCGCCATGCCACCGACACCGCCGACGATCACCCCGATCCGGTCGGGGTCGACGTCGCGGCCGACCTCGATGCCGGCGTCGGCGAGCGCGTCGGCGGCGGCGAGGAGTGCGAGCACCACGATCCGGTCCAGCACCCGGGTCTCCGGCCCGGACGCGACGGTGCGCGGGTCGATGTCGGGCAGCAGGCCGGCGACGTCCAACGACTCCCTGACCGGGTGCCCCTCGGGCGGGCGGGTCAGCCCGGAACGGCCGGTGGTCACCGCCTCGAAGGTCTCCTCGACGCCCCGCCCGACCGGGGTGAACAGACCCATCCCCGTGATCAGGGCGGTCACGCCGCCACTCCGCTTCGCTCCGCGCCGGCGCTGAGCTGCCTGATTCGCTCGCTCATGACGCCGCCTCGGTGAGGTAGCGCTCGCGCAGGACCACCTTGCGGACCTTGCCGGTCACCGTGACCGGGATGTCCGCGGAGCGCACCGGCACGACCCGGCGCAGCGTGCCGCCGACGTCCGCGCCCAGTGCGGCGCGGACCCGTTCGGTGCGGTCCTCGGCCTCGTCGGCGCCGGCGGCCAACTCCAGCAGCACGTCGGTGACCACACCGTCGGCCTCGGCGACGATCACCACAGTGCAGTCGGTGACGTCCGGGCAGGCGGCCAGGATGCGCTCCTCGGACAACGCGGTGAACAGGCGTCGGCCGTCACCGGCGTCGACCGAGTCCACCGCCCGGTCCAGGTGGTAGTAGCGCCCCTCGGCGTCGGTGCGGACCAGGTCGCCGGTCAGGTACCAGCCGCGCTGACGGAACCGGTACGTGGTGACCGAGTCGTTCCAGTAGCCACGGAACAGCGACGGCGAGTCGACGCCCAGGAAACCCACCTCGCCGGTCGGCACCGGTTCGCCGTCGGCGTCGAGCACCGCGACCCTGGTGAACTGGTACGGGCGGCCGATGCAGCGGCCGTACCGGTCGGTGTCGGCGCGGTGGGTGATGTGGAACATCGAGTGCCCCATCTCGCTGGAGCCCAGCCCGTCGATGAAGACCGAGCCGGGCACCCGCACCACGCCGTCGCGGGTGACCGTGTCCCGGGAGCCGACCGCGACCAGCCGCCGGATGTGCGGCTCGTGCGAGCAGTCGCCGGTGTTGAACCACAGCCGCACCGAGTCCAGGTCGTACCCGGACAGGTCGAAGCGGGCCAGCTCGGCCCAGGTGACCGAGAAGCCGAACACGCCGTCGGGGTGCCAACGTTGGATCGCGTCGAGCACCCGCTCACCGTCCTGTTCGGACAGCAGCAGCATCTGCGCGGAGTTGCCCAGCGCCTGGTTGACCATCAGCACGGTGGCGGTGTGCGGGGCGGGCAGCGCGTTGAGGATCCGGGTGGTGCCCTGCGCCTGGGGCATGGTGAGCAGGTGCCGGGTCGCGGCGAAGAGGCTGGCGTGCGAGTGCAGCACCGCCTTGGGCACCCCGGTCGTGCCGGAGGTGTGGGTGATCACGATCGGGTCGTCCGGGTGGTGCCGGTAGTGCGCCGGGGCGGCGGACGGGTCACCCATACCGGCCTGCGCGGGGGTGCCGAGCAGGGGTACGCCCAGATCGTGCCCGGCCAGCAGCGCGGTGTGCGCGTCGTCGGCGAGCACACCGACGCCCCGCAGCCGACGGATGTACTCGGCGGCGATCTCGGGACGGAGCTTGCCGTTCATCAGCGCCGGAATCGCCCCGAGGCGGGCCAGCGCCAGGAAACTGAGCACCATGTCGGCGGCGGCGGTGGCCCAGACGGCGACCGGGTCGCGGGGACGTACCCCGCGCTCGTGCAGCCAGGCCGCACGAGCGGCGACGCGCTCGTCGAGCCGACCTAACGTGAGCGGCTCCTCGGCCGGGTGCCCGTCGACGGCCGTGTCGAAGGTCAACCCGGGGCCGTCCGGGTCGGCGCCGTGTGCAAGCACCCGGGCCAGGACGTTACCCGCGCCCACCTCGGTGTCGGCGGCCAACGCGCCCCGCAGTCCTCGTGTCCTCATGGTCGTCCTTCTCCCCCCAGCAGCACCGCGACCGCCTCGGTCGACGCGTCGGGCGCCTGTTCGATCAGGATCAGCAACACCTCGTCGGCGTCGCCGTCGTACCGCAGCAGGTCCGCCTCGGCGGTGCCGTCGGCGTACGGGTCACCGGTCGGGCTCAGGCAGACCACCGGGCCGCGCAGGCCCCAGCGGGCCGCGAGGTGCCCGGCGACGCTGTTGGGCACCGACTGGAAGAAGAACAGTGGGCCGATCCGCCCGCCGGCCTCCACAGTCGCCCGTACGTGCCCCGCGCTGGTGCGGTCGCCACTGGCGCTGACCAGCACGATCGCGGTCCGCCTCCCCGGGGGCACGCCGGCAACCCCGTACCCGCGCCCCAGACACCGCTCCGCCACCGCCGCCACGACCGGCGCGAACTGCGAGGACACGAACCCGGGGACTCCCGGTGCCGGCCCGTCGTCGCCCGCCTCGGGCCACCGCGCCTGCGCCAACACCCTCGTCCCCCGCTCCGCCGACCCCGCAACGACGGGTGCCGTCTCGGGTTCGTCGGGGCGGACGGTGGACGACCGCCCGGTCATGGCGCGCCGACCAGGAGGGCGGTGTTCGCGCCGCCGAACGCCGCGTTGAGGGTCAGCGCGTGCGTCGTGGTCGTCCGGCGAGGGTGGTCCCTGATGACGTCCAGGGGGCACGCCTCGTCCGGGGCCAGCCAGCCGGCGTTGACCGGCAGTTCGCCCTGCCGCAGCGCGAGCGCGGTGACCACCAGTTCGAGCAACCCGGACGCCTCCAGGGCGTGCCCGTGCACCGCCTTCGTGGAGCTGACCGGGACCTGCGCGGCGTGCGCGCCGAGAACCCTGCGCAGGGCTGCCGCCTCGGCGGCGTCACTCTGTGGGGTGCCGGTGGCGTTGGCGTTGACGTAACCGACGGCCTGCGGCGGCAGCCCGGCCCGGCGCAGCGCGGCGTCGACCGCACGGGCCAGGCCGGCGCCGGTCGGGTCCGGCTGGCACGGATGGAACGCGTCCCCGGCCCGCCCCCAGCCCACCACGGTGGCCAGTGGCTCGACGCCCCGCCGCCGCCCGGCGCTGGATTCCAGCACCACCGCGGCCACGCCGTCGCCGAGCAGCAGCCCGCGTCGGTGGGCGCTGAACGGGCGGACCGCCCCGTCCACCGCGAGGGCCCGGCCGGCGTCGAACAACGCGAACTGGTCCGGCTCCACCAGGTAACCGGCGGCGACCACCACCCGGTCGACGTCACCCCGGGCGATCAGGGTCGCCGCGTCGGCCACCGCTGTGCTCGCCGACACGCAGGCGCTGGTGTAGACCCGGGTGTGCCCCGAGAGCCCACACTCCGCGGCGAGCTGGGCGGCGAGCGCACCCGGGGTGGGGCCCGCTCCCGGTGCCGGTCCGCCGTGCACGGCGAGCAGCAGAGCGCACTGCTCGCGCTGCGCACCGGCCAGGCCGGCCGCGCGGCACGCCGCCTCGATCGCGGCGGCCAACTCGTCGCCGAGCGAACCGACCTCGGGCAGGGTTGCCGCCACGGTGACCCGGCGGGCGGCGGTGTCGAAGCGGCGTACCGCGCCGAACGCCGGCACCCCGGCCAGCACGCCGGCGAGCTGCGCCTCGGCGCCCCGACCAAGGGCACTGACCGCGTGTACGCCGGTGAGCTGGGTGACGCGCGGCTCAGCCATCTGCGGGGGTGGTCAGCGACGCCCGGAACACCGCCAGGGCGTCGTCGACGGTGCGGATGCCGGCCAGCTCGTCGTCGGTGAGGTCGAGCTGGCGGTCGAAGCGTTGCTCGACGAGGTGCACCAGCCAGGCCAGCTCCATCGAGCCGATCCGGTCGGGCACCTCGGCGGCCGGTTTCGTGGTGAGTTCGGCGAGCATCGTCAGCAGGTCAGCTCGCCCCAGGTCGGGCTGACCGTCCATCAGGCTTTGTCGCTCGTCGCCTCGGTCACCCGGTTGGCGACCATGGTGGTGAACTCGCCGACCGTCATCAGGGCCAACTGCTCCGACTCGTCGTCGGCGAACGTCACGCCGTACCGGTCCTCGACCCGGACGGACAGGTCGGCCAGGGCGAGCGACTCCAGGTCGACGCCGGCGGGGCCGAGCGTCGTGTCGTCGTCGAGCCCCTCGACGTCGTAGTTCATGTCGGCGAGCTGCTCGACGACGAAGGCGCGGACCTCGGCTCTCATGGATACCCTCTCTGCGTGGGTCAGCCGACGGCGTCCGGTCGGGACACCGCCTACGTGTGGGTCGGTCGGGATACCGGCGGTCAGCCGGATCCGGCCGCTGAGCTGCTGTGCCAGGCGGGACGCCTGCTGCTGGACCGCCCGAGGGCCGAGTTGGTGCTGACGTACGGCCCGGGTGGGCGGCCGCTCGTCCGGGCCAGCGATGACCCGGCCGGGTCGGTCGGGTTGCCGGTCAGCGTCAGCCGCACCGCCGGGCTGGTGGTGGTCGCCGCCCGCCGTGCCGGCGCGATCGGCGTGGACGTGGAGCGGGTGCGCCCGCTGCCCGCGCTCGCGCTGGCCCGCCGCTGGTTCCCGCCCGCCGAGCTGACCTGGTTGGCCGATCGGCCCGAAGCTGGCCGGGCGGTGGACTTCCTGCGGCTGTGGACTGCGAAGGAGGCGGTCGGCAAGGCGCTCGGGCAGGGCCTGCGCGGCGGCGGACTGCGCCGGGAGATGCCGCCCCCGGGGCTGCCGTGGCGACCGGTGCCCGGTGCCGAGACCCTGTGGGTCGGCCACCCGGAGTTGGGCGGTGACCTCGTCCTGGCGGTCGCGGTGCACGCCACCGGGCAGGTCGACGTCGAGGTGGTGCAGCCGACCGGTCACGGTGCCGTCGAGGTGGTGCAGCGGCCCGGTCACGGGGTGGCCGCCGTGCGCAGCGCGTCGGTCGAGCGGACCAGCTTGCCGGTGGTGGTGCGGGGCAACTGGTCGAGCAGGTGCAGCACCCTGGGCCGCTTGTAGCCGGCCAACCGCTCGGTGAGGAGCTTGTCCAGCGTCTCCTCCGACAGCGGGCCGTCGGGTTGGACGTACGCGGTGATGCCGTCGTCCCACACGACCACCGCCGCGGTGACCCCGGGCAGCTCGGCGACTGTCGCCTCCACCTCGGTCAGGTCGACCTTCATCCCGCCCACGGAGACCTGCGAGTCGAGTCGGCCGCGCACGGTGACCAGGCCGGTGGCGGGGTCGACGGTGCCGGCGTCGCGGGTGTGCAGCCAGCCGTCGGCCCAGCGGGTCGGGTCGCTCAGCCCCACGTACGGCGACGCCGGGCAGGACACCCACAGCTCGCCGTTGGTCTCGCGGACCTCGATGCCGGGTGCCGGGACGATCGACGGTCGGTGCGATCCGTGCAGGTCGGTGCCGATCACACCGACCTCGGTCATCCCGTACATGTTGCCCAGCGGTACGCCGTACCGGTCGGTGAACGCCTGGGCGACCGCGGCCGGCACCAGCTCGCCGCCGGTGGTCATCCGCTTGAGCTGCGGCAGCGGACCGGTGGGTCGGGTGGAGGCGAGCAGTCCGATGTGGAACGGCACGCCCAGCACGGTGGCGGGCGTCGCGCCGGCGCTGATCGCGGCCAGCACGGCGTCGCCGCTGAGCCGCGCCGGCGGCACCAGCTCGACCCCGGCGTGCAGGCCGTAGAGCAGGCCGCCGACCAGGCCGAGCACGTGCACCATCGAGGGCAGCAGGATGATCCGTTCGCCGGGCAGTGCCACCCCGTCGATCCGGGTGTAGCGGTGCACCTCGGCAACCAGGTCGGCGGCAGTGCGGCCGATCACCTTGGACGGTCCGGTGGAGCCGGAGCTGAGCTGGATCACGGCGTGGCCACTGACCGCCGGGCCGTCGGCGTACCGGGAGACGCCCTCGGTGACGTCGACGAAGATCCGCAGCGCGCCGCCGCCGCTGCGGACCGGCGCGACGACCACCTGCGGGGTGAGCCGGACCAGCGCGCGGTCCACCTCGTGATCGGTCAGTCGGTGGTCGAGCAGGATCGCCTGCGCCCCGGCGCGCCAGGTCGCCAGGAGGTTCACCACGTACGCCAGTGACGGCGGCAACCGCAGCGCGGCAGCGCCACCGGGGCGCAGTCCGGCCGCTACGAGACGGTCCTGCGCGGCGGTGACCAGCCGGTGCAGGGTGGCGCGGTCGATCGGCTCGGGCAAACGGAGACAAATGTCTGTCGGGCGGCCGGCGAACAGGACTTCGTCCACCCATCCTGGGTCGGTCGCCGTAGGATCTTCTGTCGTCACTGCCGTTCACCGCCCAGCATGAAATAGGGCAAATATGCCCATGACGTACGCTTGTCGGGGTGCTGCGGGGAACCATACGACGCCCCGCGCGGCCATTGCTAGATGCAAATGGCTGGATCAAAAGAGGCGGCCAGCCGGATTGCCGACAGCCCGTTCGACGGGCAGGATCAGGCGCGTGCCTCGGCAGATCGTCACCGTGGGATGACCCCTCGTACAACCGTCGTGCGGCCCCATCCGGACGGCCGATGGTGCCCCCGGGTGAGCCCGACGAGGGTTGCGAGTCGCGCCACGCTGGTGGTTGCGCGGCCGCTGTGGGCGATCTCGGCGATGAGGGTACGGGCCGGGAGCCCTCACGGTGGGCGGGGACATGACACCAGCCTGCCGCTCTTGCCGGCGACTACCGCCGCACACGCCGCCTCACCCGCGACAGCTGACAATCTTGGACAGTTTCCGTTACGAGGTAACGGAAACTGTCCGAGATCTACCCTGCCAGCTCTCCGTCACGCCGCTACCGACGTCGTCGGCACGGTCAGATCATTGGACGCACCAACGCCTCCGCTCATCGAGCCGTCCAGATACGCCGGCTGGCACAGGTGAGCGCGACCATCTCGGCGGCCCGAGGGCCGTCAGGCGAGCGCCGGCGTCTGCGCGTGGATGTGGAACCGCAGCGAGCGGGCGTCGGTGAAGCACTCCCGCATCGGACGCACCAGGTCCCGGTGTTCCGGGCTGCGTTCCCAGCTCTCGAAGTCGGCCAGACTCGCCCACTCGCTGGTGATCAACCACTGCTCCGGGTCGGTCGACGAGCGGCACACCTGGTCGACGAGGTGCCCGGGCACGCCGCCGGCCACCAGATGCCGCACCTGCTCGTACGCGGCGAGGAACTGCTCGGTGCGCGGCACCGGCACCCGCACCAGAAAGACCACCCGGGCCCGCTGCTCACTCATGACGCCTCTCCCCTCATCGGTGCGGCACCCCGCAGGACCAGCGCGCTGTTGAACCCGTCGAAGCCCCGCGCGCACACCAGCGCGAGCCTGCTGCGCGGCCGGCGGTGCTCCCGCAGGAAGTCCAGCTCGCACCCGTCGGCCACCTCGTCCGGGCCCGCCGACGCCGGCAGCGTGTCGTGCGCGAAGGCGAGCAGCGCGGTCGCCACGTCCAACGCCGAGCCGCCCTGGTACGCCCGCCCGGTCAGCGACTTCTGGGTGGTCACCGGAGGCGGCCGGTCGGCGAACACCGCCCGCAGCGCCTCGGCCTCGCTGCGGTCGTAGCGGGGCACACCGAGCGCGTCGGGCAGCACCACGTCCACCCCGGCCGCCGCGACGCCCGCCCGGTCCAGGGCCAGCCGCATCGCCCGCGCGTACTGCGCCGGATCGCCGGCACTGTCCGCCGTGGTGTGCGCGGCGTCGTGGGTGGAGCCCCAACCGCTCACCTCGCCGTAGACCCGGGCTCCCCGGGCCAGCGCGTGCCCCAACTCCTCCACCACGAACACCGCTCCCCCCTCCGCCGGCAGGTAGCCGCTGGCCGTGGCGTCGAACGGCCGGTACGCCCGCTCCGGGTCGGCGACGTCGCTGAGCAGCCCGGAGCGCAACTGGCAGGCCAGCGCGTACGGGCTCAGCGGGCACTCGGTGGCCCCGGCGATCACGACCGGAGTGCCCCGGCGCACCGCGCGGGCCGCGTGCGCGAGGCTGTCCAGCCCGCCGGCCGCCTCCGCGACCAACACCCCGCTCGGGCCCTTGAACTGGTGGTGGATGGAGAGCTGCCCGACGCTCGCCGCGTAGAACCAGGCGATCGACTGGTACGCCCCGACCGTCCGCGACGACCCGCCCCACAACCGTTGCAGCTCCCGCTGGCCGAACAGGTTGCCTCCCGACGAGCTGGCCAGGGTCACCGCGTAGCCGTACGGGTCGGGGGCCCGCTCGGGCAGCCCGGCGTCGGCCAACGCCAGCCGGGTGGCGGCGAAGCCGAGGTGCGTCCACCGGTCGGTCTGCACCAGTTGTCGGCTGTCCGCGTAGGAGTCGGCGGTGAAGCCGGGCACCTCCCCGCCGAATCGGGTCGGGTAGCCGGACGGGTCGAACAGCGTGATCGGCCCGGTCCGGCGGGTGCCGGCCAGCACCGTACGCCAGTGGGCGTCCGCGCCGATGCCGCTGGGCGCCACCACACCGATGCCGGTCACCACCGCGCGGGCGGTGCTCACGCCGTCGGTGTGTAGGACGCCCCGGTGCTGCGCGGTGCTCACGCCGCCACCGTTCCGGGGAGGCGGCGGAACACCATCGCCGACTGGAAGCCGCCGAACCCGCTGCCCACCGAGAGGGCCACGTCGACCGGGACCTCCCGCGCCTCGTTCGGCACGTAGTCCAGGTCGCACTCCGGGTCCCTGGTGCTCCAGTTCGCCGTCGGGGGCACCACGCCGAACTCGATGGCCATCGCGCACGCGGCCATCTCGATCGACCCGATCGCGCCGAGCGAGTGCCCGACCATCGACTTGATCGAGCTGATCGGCACCCGGTACGCGGCCTGGCCCAGCGCCCGCTTGAACGCGGCCGTCTCGTGCCTGTCGTTCTGCCGCGTGCCCGAGCCGTGCGCGCTGATGTAGGAGACCTGCTCGGGCAGGATCCTGCCCTGCTTGAGCGCGTCGGTGACGGCCAGGCCCATTTCCAGCCCGTCGGGGCGTAGCCCGGTCATGTGGAAGCCGTTGCTGCGGCTGGAGTAGCCGGACACCTCGCAGTAGATGTGCGCCCCTCGCCGTAGCGCGTGCCCGGCCTCCTCCAGCACCAGCACTGCCCCACCCTCGGCCAGCACGAACCCGTGCCGGTCGGCGTCGAACGGGCGGGAGGCGTGCGCCGGATCGTCGTTGTCCGGGCTGGTCGCCTTGATCGCGTCGAACGAGGCGACGGTGACCGGCGAGATCGGCGAGTCGGCAGCCCCGGCCAGCATCACGTCCGCCTCACCGTCCACGATCATCTGGTGGGCGTAGCCGATCGCGTCGATGCCGGAGGTGCACCCTGTCGACACGACCTGCGCCGGGCCGTGCAGCCCGTACCGGCAGGCCACGTCGGCGGCGAGGCTGCTGGGCACCAAGGCCTGATAGAGGTACGGGCCGCCGCGCGCCGCGTCGACCAACCAGCGGCTGCCGTGCTCGCTGACCGTGACGTACTCCTGTTCCAGCGCCATCGTCCCGCCCACGGCGGTGCCCAGCACCACCCCCGCCCGGTTCCGCTCGGCGTCGGTCAGCACCAACTGGGCGTCAGCGACCGCCTCCGCGGCGCAGGCCAGCGCGAACTGCACGTACCGGTCGGACCGGCGTCGCTCCGCCTCGGTGAGCCCCGCCGCGACCGGGTCGAAGTCGCACTCCGCCGCGATCTGGGACCGGAACGGCGACGGGTCGAAGAAGCTGATCCGCCGGGTGGCGGTCCGCCCCTCGGTGATGGTCTTCCAGAAGCGATCCCGGCTCGCGCCGCCCGGAGCGACCACCCCGACGCCGGTCACCACAGTGCGACGACCGGTCATGACCCGCCCCGCTGCTCGACCAACTCGGTGTCGACGTGCCCCAACTCGGGGCGGGGGGCGAGCGGGCCCAGGTGGAAGACCACCTCGGCCGGTTCGACGCCGGTGTTGCGCAGTCGGTGCCGCACGTTCACCGGGACGAACAGTCCCTCCCCGGCGGCCAGGAGCGTCGGCTGGTCGTCCAGGTCGACGGTGATCGCGCCACGCACCACGTACAGGAACTCCTCGCTGTACGGGTGGTAGTGCTCGGCGATCCGCTCCCCCGGCGCGAGCGCGGCCACCCCGAGGAAGCCCGAGGTGCTGCCGACGGTGCGGGGGCCGAGCAGCACCCGCAGCTCACCGCCGCGACGCCGGTCGGCAGGTACGTCCCGGGCGGCGATCGGCCGGGTGCTCAGGTCACTCATCGTCGGCCTCCGTCGTCTCGTCGGTGGCCGCCGGGCGACCCTGGTCGGCGCGCTGCCGGGCGATCCGCTCCACCCGGTCCTTGATCACTGCGAGTTGGATGACGCTGTTGGTGTTGATCCGCTCGGTCATCCCGGCGTTGTCGACAGGTGCGGTCGGCTTCATCGCGAAGTCCTGCGTCCAGGTCATCCGGGTGCCGCCGGCCTCCTCGGTGTAGCGCCAGTGGATGCGCATGTACTCGAACGGCCCGGTCTCCACCCGGTGTGCCCGCACCTGGCGGCTCACCGGGTCGGCGGTGCGCTCACTGACCCAGCTCCACGACACCCCGTTCTCGTCGGGGTACATGGTGAGCCGGAACCGCACCGTATGCCCGTCGCGGTGCAGGATCTCCACCACCGCGTACTCGGTGAACAGCTCCGTCCAGTTCGCCACGTCGTTGGTGACCTCCCAGACCAGCGCGAGCGGCGCGTCGAGGACCACGCTGTTCTCGGTGTGCCCGGGTGGGTCGGCGCGGCGGGTGACCAGGTCGGCCACCGCCGGAATGCTGAGCTGCCCGGCCTGCTCGGGAATGGTCACCTGCCACCGGTCGGCGACGACCGCGGAGAGTTCCAGCAGGGCGAGGGAGTCCATGCCCAGTTCCTCCAGCGACGCGGCGGGCGCCCGGGCCGCGGCGTCGGCGTCCAGCCCGCAGTGTGCCACCAGGATGTCGGTGATCTCGGCGGTCATCGGGCGACCATGGGTGACGGTCATCGGGTCCTCCTGTGGGTTGCGTCGGGCTTTGCGGCGGGCGCGGGGCGCGGGGCGGGGGTGGCCGTCGGCCGTTGCGCGGGCGCGGCACCGGGCACGCCGAGCAGACGGTCGACCAGGCCTGTGGTGTAGCGGCCCTTGCGGAATGCGGCGTCGTCGAGCACCCGCCGGACGAACGGGATGGTGGTGTGCACGCCCGGCCCCGCGATGTCGAACTCGTCGAGGGCGCGCTCCAGCCGGTTGAGGGCCAGCTCCCGGTCGGGCGCCCAGACGATCACCTTCGCCAGCAGCGAGTCGTACCAGGGGCCGACCAGGTAGCCGGCGCTGGCGTGGGTGTCCACCCGGGTGAACGGTCCACCGGGTGGGGTGAAACGCTCCAAGCGGCCGGGAGTGGGAGCGAAACCGCGCTCGGGGTCCTCGGTGTTGACCCGACACTCCACAGCGACACCGTGCAGGCGGATCTCCTCCTGCCGCCAGCGCAGCGGCACCCCGGCGGCGATGTGCAGCTGCTCGTGCACCAGGTCGATCCCGGTGACCATCTCGGTGACCGGATGCTCCACCTGGATCCGGCAGTTGATCTCCAGGAAGTGGAACCGTTCCTCGGCGTCGACCAGGAACTCCAACGTGCCAGCGCCGACGAAGCCGACCTCGAGGGCACCCCGCAGCGCCGTCTCGGCGATGGTGTCGAGAACGGCGGCGGGCAGCGCCGGGGCGGGTGCCTCCTCCACCAGCTTCTGGTGCCGGCGTTGCACCGAGCAGTCCCGGGTGCCCAGGTGCACGCCGTTGCCGTGGGAGTCGCAGAGCACCTGCACCTCGACGTGCCGCGCCTCGGTGAGGTACCGCTCGACGTACACCCGGTCGTCGCCGAAGGCGGCCTGGGCGGCGGCCCGGGTCCGGGTGTAGGCCCGACGCAGCTCGCCCGGGGTGTGCACCACCGTCATCCCCCGGCCACCACCCCCGGCGGCGGCCTTCACGATCACCGGGTAACCGACCGCCTCGGCCACCTCGGCCGCGGCTGCGGCGTTCGGCACCGGCGCGATGCTGCCCGGCGACAGGGGCAGACCGGCGCGGCTCATCAGCGCCCGCGCCGAGGACTTGTCGGCCAATGCGGCCATCACCGCCGGCGGCGGGCCGATGAAGACCAACCCGTTGTCCGCGCAGATCTCGGCAAAGTCGGCGTCCTCGGACAGGAACCCGTAGCCCGGGTGCACGGCCTGCGCGCCCACCTGCCGGGCCGCCTCCACTATCGCCGCGGCGTTGAGGTAGCTGCGTCGACTCGACGCCGGCCCGATCCGGATGGCCTGGTCGGCGAGTCGGACCGCCGCCGAGTCGGCGTCCGCGGCGGAGTAGACCACCGCCGTCCGTACGCCCAGCTCCTTGCAGGCGCGCAGCACCCGCAGCGCGATCTCGCCCCGGTTGGCGATCAGGACGGTCTCGAACATGCTCAACCACCCCGCGCCGTCATGCCGGGTCCAGTTCGACCAGCGGCTGGTCGTACTCCACCGGCTGACCGTCCTCGACGAGGACCGCGACCACCCGGCCGGCGCGGTCGGCGGTCACCTCGTTCATCAGCTTCATCGCCTCGACGATGGCGACCGGCTGGCCCGGGCGGACCAGGTCACCCACCGCGACGAACGGCCTCGCGCCGGGCTCCGGCGAGCGGTAGAAGGTGCCGACGATCGGCGCCCGCACCACGGCGCGCCCGGGCACCGACGGCCGGATCAGGGCCGCCGGTGGGCCGGGTGCCGGCGCGACCGGCAGCGCCGCCGCCTGAACCGGAGCAGGGAGTACGTCCGGTCGGGTCGCCTCTTCGGGGTGCCATTCGATTTCGAGCACCGCCGGCCCGCTGCGCAGCCGGACCCGGCGCACCGGGCCGGCCAACTCGGCGATCAGGTGCTGTGCCTGCCGGCGCAGCCCGGCCAGTGCCTCCTCGCCGCCCACCTCGGTGTCGTCGGGCGCCTCGACTGTCGACACCGCCCCGTCGCCGGCGGTCACCGGACACCTGCCCGGTTGACGCCACGGGTGGTCCCGAACCGTCGGAAGCGCTGCCGACGGAGGCGGACCAGCATGGCGGGCGGCACGTCCAGCAGCGGCAGCAGGTTGGCCAGCAGGGCGGCCCGCAACCGGTGGGCGGTCTCCGCCGGGTCGTCGTGCGCGGCGGCCGACGGCTCCGGCACGACCTCGTCGACCACGCCGAGCCGGCACAGGTCGGGCGCGGTCAGTCGCAGCGCGCGGGCGGCCTGCGGCGCCGCGGACCGGTCCGGCCAGAGGATGGCGGCGCAGCCCTCGGGGCTGATCACCGAGTAGACGGCGTTCTCCAGCATCAGCACCCGGTCGGCGACCGCCAACGCCAGGGCGCCGCCACTGCCGCCCTCTCCCGTGATGACCGCCAGCACGGGGGTGGGCAGCACGGTGAGGGTCAGGATGTTCTCCGCGATGGCCGCTGCCTGGCCCTGCTCCTCGGCGCTCACGCCGGGGTCGGCGCCGGGGGTGTCCACGAGGGTCACCACGGGCAGGCCGAGTCGGGCGGCCAGGCGCATCAGCCGCAACGCCTTGCGGTGCCCGGCCGGGCTGGCCATGCCGAAGTTGCGGGCGACCAGTTCGGCGGTGGTGTGCCCCTTCTGGTGGCCGATGACCATGACGTGCCGGCCGGCCAGCCGGGCCACACCGCCCACGATGGCCGGGCAGTCCCCGCCGAGGCGGTCACCGTGCAGTTCCACGAACCCGTCGAAGACCGAGTCGAGGTAGTCCAGTGTGGTCGGTCGAGCGGGGTGACGCGCCATCCGGACGGTGTCCCAGGCGTCGCGTACCGCCGGCGTCTGGCCCGCCCCCGGAGTGGGTGACGGCGCCACGGCCGCCGGCGGGCCCGCTGGCCGCGCCAGGGCGGCATCGTCGTCGGCGAGGCGCTCGCGGCGCGACGCCGGCTCTTGCCGGGGTACGGGCGGGTGGCCGGCGCGGGCCGCACGTCCGGCGCGGGTCGCGGCCAGCAGCGCCACCAGCCGCCCGCGCAGCGACCGACGTTGCACCACCATGTCGACCTGTCCGTGCCGGAGCAGGAAGTCGGCGGTCTGGAAACCCTCCGGCAGCGCCCGACCGGTGACCTGACGGATCACCCGGGGGCCGGCGAAGCCCATCCGCGCGCCGCTCTCGGCGAGCACCAGGTCGGTGTTGGTGGCGAACGACGCGGCCACCCCACCGTAGGTCGGATCGGTGAGGACGCTCACGGTGAGCAGACCCGCTTCCCGCAGCGCGGCGATGGCCTGGCTGACGGTGGCCATCTGCATCAACGACAGCGCGCCCTCCTGCATCCGCGCCCCGCCCGAGGCGGTGACCAGGACGAGCGGGATGCGGTCGTCCAGCGCCCGCTCGGCGGTCCGGGTGATCAGCTCACCCACCGCGCAGCCCAGGCTGCCACCGAGGAAACGGAAGTCCATCACGGCCAGGGCGACCGGGTGCCCGCCGATGGTGGCCGTGGCACAGACGACCGCCTCGGCCAGGCCGGTGCTGGCCCGCGCGGCGGTGAGCCGGTGCGGGTACGGCAGCACGTCGACGAAGTCGATCGGGTCCGCCTCCGGCAGCAGGTCGGACAGGGGGCGCAACGATCCCGGGTCGACGAGTTGGCGCAGCCGTTCCGGTGCGCCGAGTCGGGCGTGCTCCCCGCACTCGGGGCAGACGTCCAGGTTGCGGCGCAACCGTTTGCGGTAGAGCAGGCTCGCGCAGCCCGCGCAGCGGGACCAGAGCTGCTCCTCGCGGCGCGCGATGGCCGTCACGACCGCCGTCCGGGGTCCGGGGCGTCGAAGCGGTAGAAGCACTGCGCCATGGCGTCGCGCGGCGAACGCCAGGTCGGCAGGTACGGCGAGACGTACGGGCGCAGGCGGTCGCTGACCCGGATGAACTCGGGGTGGCCACGGGCGGACTCCACCGCACCCTCCGCCGGCTGCTCGGTTTCGAGCAGGTGCACGTAGAGGTCGTGCAGGCGGTACAGCGAACGGTGCCGGACGCCGACCAGGCGCGGCAGCTCCGTAGCGTCCGACTCGGCGAAGATCTCGGCGACCCGCTCCTCGGCGGTCGGATCCACCTTCGCGACGATCAGCGATCGGTCCATACTGGGCCTCCCCCCACGGCGTCCGGCCGGCGACGGGTCGCCCCCGGACGCGCTGGACGACTGCCCACACGATGCGGCAATCCTCGTCACGGCGGCGTCACCGTGAAGGGATGATCAGCTACGCATGACGGTGACGCTGCGTTGACGCAACCTGTGTATCAGCTATGCGTCGAGCGCGCCCGGGACGACGGATCGATCAGATGTTTGCCCAGTTCAGAACCGATCTCAGGTTGACTGTCGCGAATAGAAGGCCCACGTCGGCGTTGACTCACCGTGACCGCTATTGATAATCTTCACGGTGGTCAGCCCGGCGGCCTCAGCGGGCGGGGCCGCGCCCGGCCCCGCCGTCAGCGGTGAGGTCGACAGTGGCGTCACGGGCAACCGATCCGGGACACAGCAGACAGTCGGGACATGCGTCCCGCAGGGGGTGCCGCCGTGACCGCTGATCCGTCCGTGCCGACCGCCGGAGAACCGCCCGAGGAGGGCGTCTCACTCCACCTGCTCGGCGGCTTCCGCCTGCTGCGCGACGCCGTACCGGTCGTGGTGCCGCGCGGGCTGCAACGGGTGATCGCGCTGATCGGGCTGCGCCCCGGCGCCACCCGCAGCCAGCTCGCGGGGCTGCTCTGGCCCGACGCCTCCGAGGAACGCGCGCTGTCCTCCCTGCGCACGGCGCTGTGGCGACTCCGTCAGGACCCGTGCTGCCCGATGACGATGGCCAGCGACACCGTACGACTCGGCACGGCGGTCCGGCTCGACGTGGACGACCTGGTCGGCACCGCCGCCCGGGTCCGCGACGGCGACGACCCCCGCACCGCCGCCGGGGCGCTCGCCGCCGGACGACACGACCTGCTCCCCGGATGGTACGACGACTGGGTGTTGCTGGACCGGGAGAGACTGCGCCAACTGCGCCTGCACATGCTCGAACAGGTCGCCGGGCACCACCTGACCGCGGGGCGACACGGCGAGGCCCTCGAAGCCGCGCTGGAGGCGATGGCCGCCGAACCGTTACGCGAGACACCGCACCGGCTGGTCGTCCGCATCCACCTCGCCGAGGGCAACGCCTTCGAAGCCGTCCACGCCTTCTACGTCTACCGGGACCTGCTGCGCAGGGAGTTGCGCCTGGAGCCGAGCCCGGCGATGTGCGCCCTGCTCGACGACACGCTCGCCCCGATCCGCCAGGCCAGCCGGGACGCCGTCACCGATCGCCCGTCACCGGCCGGCAGACGTACGTGACGGTGACGTGACAGGCCCTGCGGCACGGTGGGCGCACAGAGCACGTGGCGCCGGTCCGAGGGTCGGAAAGCCACCGGCGGAAGGGGTCCCATGAGTCGTCTACTGATCGTCAGCCGGATCATCCCGGGCGCGGAGGGGCGGGTCGCGCAGATCTTCGCCGAATCCGACGCCACCGAACTGCCCGGTCTGACCGGCGTCACACACCGATCCCTGTACTGCCTGCACGACCTGTGCGTACACCTGCTGGAGACCTCGGACGTCGACCCGGACGCCCTCGCGGCGGCCCGCAACCACCCGCTCTTCCAGCAGGTCAACGAGCGGCTCTCCGCGCACACGTCGCCGTACCTGCCGACCTGGCGCTCCCCCCGCGACGCCATCGCCAGCTGCTTCTACCGGTGGGACGCCACCGACGCGCCCGCCGCGCGCCCGACCAGCGCAGACGCGCCCGCAGCACGCCCAGCCAGCACCGACGCGCCCGCAGCACGCCCAGCCAGCGCCGGCGCTCCCGCAGCGCGCCCGGCCAGCACCGACACACCTGCCGCGCACCCGGCTGGCTGAGATGTCCGCCGCCCCACCACACGTACTGATCATCGGCGCCGGCACCGGCGGACTGTGCCTGGCGCACGGCCTGCGCCGGGCCGGGATCACCGTCGCCGTCTACGAACGGCACCGCGACCGCACCGACGGGCTGCTCGGTTACCGCGTCGGCATCGGCCCGACCGGTAGCCGGGCACTGCGCGAGTGCCTGCCGCCGGAACTGTTCGCCACCTTCCTGGCCACCTGCGCGCGGCCACCGCACTACTTCAACGTGGTCACCCAGGGACTGCGCCAGACCGCGTCGTTCGCGCTACGGCCCAGCGCCGACCCGGTGCACACCGAACACTCGGTGGCCCGGATGGTGCTGCGCCACGTGCTGCTGACCGGCCTGGACGACGTGGTGCACTTCGACAAGACCTTCACCCGGTACGAGCAGCGCGACGACGGCACGGTCACGGCGTACTTCGCCGACGGCACCAGCGCCACCGGCGACCTGCTGGTCGGGGCGGACGGCACACACTCGGCGGTACGCCGGCAGTACCTGCCGCACGCCGTCACCCGCGACGCCGGCACCATCAACATCGCCACCCGCATCCCACTGACCGCACACACCCGCGACCTCGTCCCGGAACGCGTCCGCCAGGGCATCTCACTGATCTTCGGCATCGGCGGGATAATGGGCGTGCTGCACGTCATGGACTTCAAGTGGGACGCCGAACGGGCGATCAAGCCCGGCGTCAGCGACGCGGACGCCGGGCTGCTGCGGCAGTGGCCCGGCCTGTCCGACGACACCACCACCGACAACATCAACCTGATCATCTGGAGTGCCGCCCGCCGGTTCCCCGCCGACGTGATGGAACGACGAGGCGAGGACCTCGTACGGGTCGCCCTGGAACTCACCACCAACTGGCACCCGAACCTGCGGGAGCTGCTCACCCGCGCGGACCCGGCCAGCGTCCTCCCGATCAACGTGTCGACGTCCGAACCGGTGCCTCCCTGGAAGAGCAGCACCGTCACCATGCTCGGGGACGCCATCCACACCATGACCCCCGGTCGCGGTGTCGGCGCGAACACCGCCCTGCGCGACGCCCGCCTGCTCTGCGAGCAGCTCACCCGGGCGACCACCGGAGACAAGACGCTGCTCCAGGCTGTGGCGGACTACGAGGCCGCCATGGCGCCGTACGGCTTCGCGCGGGTCGCCGAATCGTTGAACCGCAGCGGCACCAGCGGGGACGACCGGATGTACCGACCGGTGGTGGGCCGGCTCGCGCTGCTCGGGGCACGCGGCTACTTCGGAGTGACCAGCCGGGTGCCGCGACTGCGCCGCCGGTTCGTCGACGACTTCCACACCTACGAGGGCGATCAGGACTGACCCGGGCAACAGCCCGGCGACCCGGGTTCGGCGTTCCGCGCCGGGCCCGGGTCTCGTCGTGTCCGTGCTGATCTCGTCGAGTCGCTGGCTTTCGTCGCGGCGCTGGCTTCGTCCGCGTCGCCGGCTCCCGTCGAGCCTGGCTTTTTGTGCTGCTTGAGGCGACGCTGTGTCACTCGGCGGGCACCGGCTGAGGTGGTCGCCCCACGCACAACGCCCCTGGCCGATCCTGTCTGTCGCCCGCAATACGCGTGTGCGAAGCTGCGGCGAGTTTTTCTCGTGACTTATCCAACGAGCTGAGAGGGAGGTTCGCCGTGGCGTGGTCTATCGGACACTCGCTGATAGTGGTACTGGCACTGTTGCTGGGACTGGCCGCCGGATGGTTGCTGCGCGGCCGGCGGGGCGTGCAAGGCAACTCGATTGTGGAAGGTGACCCCGTCGCCGGCCTGGCCGTGATCTCCACGCCGACGCCGGCGGCCACCACCGACGAGGTCCAGCCCGCAGCCGCCGTCGACCCGGCCCCGACCGCCGTCGCGGACGAGCCGGTGCCGGTGGACACGGTCAGCGCACCAGCCGCAGTGACCGCTACGGACGGTCCCACCCCGGTTCCCGTCCCGACCGAAACCCCGAGCACTATCGACCCGGCCGACATGGCGCTGACCGAGCCCCCGCCGCCCGTACCGGCCGCCGAGCAGCCCGACCCGGCCGAGCTGCGGTCGGAGCCCGTTGTGGAGTCGACCCCCGAACCGGTCGCGGTCGATGAGCAGCCCGCCCCGGCGGCCGTGGTCGCCCCCCGTAAGCCTGCGGACGACCTCCCGTCCGTTGACAGCGCGCCGCTCGACAGCACCCCGGCCGACGAGCCGGTCGCGGCCACGCCGGCCGACGATGCGGTCGCGACCGCCCCGGCCGACGATGCGGTCGCGGCCAGCCCGGCCGACGAGCCCGTCGCGGCCGAGGATGCGGAGACCAAGGCCACGGTGGCCGATCCGGCGGAGGCTCCGGTGACCACCGACGCGGTGGACGTGGACCCGGTGGACGCTCACCGGGTGGACGCGGAGCCGGCGGACGCGGACGCGGTGCACACCAACGCCGTGAACACCGACGCTGACGCTGAGTCGGTGCGGGCGCCGGTGGCCACGCCTCCGGTCCGGCCGACCGTGAGCGCGACCCCTCCGGTCCGTTCGACCGCCGACACCGCGATCAGCACCTACGAGGGCGACCCGACGGGCCCCGCCGACGACTTCCGCCGCATCCAGGGGATCGGCCCGAAGATGGCGGCGGCGTTGCAGGACGCCGGCGTGCGCACGTACGGCCAGCTCGGCGATTTGGACGAGCCGGCACTGCGCGACCTGATCCGTGCCGCCGGTCTGCGCGCCGCGCCCGGGCTGGCCAGCTGGCCGCAGCAGGCCCGTGTGCTCGCCGGAGCTGGTGAGGAGATGGCCGCGGTGTTGCCGAGCAGCAACCAGGCCTGACGCCCGAGACCGAGCCCTCGGCCCACCGTCCAACGCGACGGTAGGCCGGGGGCTCGTCCGCGCGGGTCGGAACACCGCAGGGCCGCACGCCGAACCGACGGACAAGGCGCACGGTGATCGACTCGCCTTGCAGGAAACCGCGCCAACGAACCCGCCCGGACACCCCGACTTACAGGAACCCGAGTCGATCAGCCCCGGTTGGGGGAAGGGCCGGCCAATTCGGGGCCGTGCCGTCGACCGATCGTTACCGTCCGGGGAGGTGGACCGGACGGGTCCGTCGAGTCGACCGGTTCCGCAGGAGAATCCCGTGAACCTCGCCGCGCCGGAGCCCGGGTCACCTGGGCCCCGCCGCCCTCCGGTGCGTGATCCGGCGGCCCCGCGCCGGGTGACACTTCTCGAACTCTTCTTCGACCTTGTGTACGTGGTCGCGTTGGCCCTCATCTCCCGCGGACTGGTCGACCAGCTCGACTGGCACCGGGCAGGTCAGGCACTGATCATGCTGGCCGCCGTCTGGTGGACCTGGGTGATCACCACCCTGGTCACCGACCTGTACAACCCGGAACGCACCGAGATCAAGCTGCTGATCAGCGCCGTGATGTTCGGCGCGCTGCTGATGACCACGGCGATCCCGGAGGCGTTCAAGGACCGCGGGCTCGTCTTCGCCGGCACCTACGTGGCGATCCACCTGGGGCGCGGGCTGTTCCTGATGCCGGCGGTACGCCGAGAACCGCAGACCCAGCGTCGGGCGGTACGCATCTTCATCTGGTTCGCGGTGTCCGCGATCCCGTGGATCATCGGCGGGTTCGTCAGCGACGACGCCCGGCTGGTGTGCTGGGCCATCGCGCTCGCCATCGACTACATCGGTTTCCGCCTCGCGTACCCGGTGCCCGGGCTCGGGATGGTGCCGGAACCCCAGCGCAACGTGACGGCGGAGCACCTCTCCGAGCGCTACCAGCAGTTCTTCATCATCGCCCTCGGCGACGCGATCCTGATTATCGGCACCATGTTCAGCGCTCAGCACAGCGAGACGGAGAACATCGGCGCGTTCGCGGTGGCGTTCCTGACCACCCTGCTGCTCTGGCGAATCTACGTGCACAAGTCCGGTCAGCTCCTACCGATGGCCATCAAGGGATCGGCGTCGCCGAGCAAGTTCCTGTTCACCGCGCCGTACACCCATCTGTTGATGGTCGCCGGGGTGGTGACCACGGCCTCCGGGTTCCACCTCGTGCTGCTCGAACCGAGCGGCCGGACGCCACCGGCCTGGGCGGCGGTGATCCTCGGCGGTCCGGCACTCTTCCTGGCCGGACGGGCCTCCTTCGAGTACGAGGTGTTCAGCCGGGTGTCGTGGTCCCGCCCCGGCGGGGTGCTGGCGCTGCTCACCATCGCGCCCGCCGTGCTGTACCTGCCACCGGTGTTCGCCTCCCTCGGCGCCCTCCTGGTGCTGGCCGGCGTGGCGTATGCGGACTTCCGACGCAGTTACGGCAAGCCGCCGGAGGCTCCCAGCCCACCGCACTGAACCGGCCCACCGCGGTGTCGGCGGGTCAGCGGGCCGTCCCGGCCAGCAGGAGGCCGGCGTCCGGCACGTACGGCTCGACGCCCAGACCGCTCAGCAGTTGGTGCACCGTGGCGGTGGCCGCGGTGAGCACCGGGCGGCCGAGGCGGGCCTCCACCTGCGGCACCGCCGCCAACGACGGCAGCTGCACGCAGGCGGAGAGAACCACAGC
Organism: Micromonospora sp. M61; assembly: GCF_018070245.1. Lineage (NCBI taxonomy): Bacteria > Bacillati > Actinomycetota > Actinomycetes > Micromonosporales > Micromonosporaceae > Micromonospora > Micromonospora sp. M61. The sequence goes on from NZ_JAGPYA010000011.1 coordinate 66,745, forward strand.
GTCCACGTCGGTCACGTCCAGCCGGTCGGCCAGCTCCACCAGACGGGACGTGGGGATGCGTCCCACCGCCACGTTGTCCGGCTCGCTCAGGCTCACCGCGTCGGTCACCTGCACGCCGTGCGCGGCAAGGTAGGCGGCGACGGTCGCGGTCAACGGCGGCAGGTACGGCGCGATCAGGGCCACCCGGCGGGCACCCAACGCCCGCAGCCCGGTGACCAACGCGCCCGCGCTGGTCACCACCGGCATGTCGTGCCCGGCACGACCGGCCGCGCGGCCCAACCGCCGCTCGGCCCGCTCGTGCGCCCCGGCGCCCTCGCACATCACCGCCACCAGGCAGGCGTACGCGAGGACGTCGCAGCGGGCGTCGGCCAGCTCGGCGGCGCACCGGACGGCGGAGCGGTTCATCCGGGCCAGTTCGTCGAGGGTCACCTGGCGCAGCCGTACGCGGCTGGAGTGCGTGGTGAAGCGGACCGTCGGGTCGACGATCTCGCGTCGGCGCAGCATCGCCGGGATCTCGGTCTCCATGGTGGTGTTCGAACTGGGCACCACCAGGCCGACCCGGTAGTCGCTCACACCAGCGCCCCGGCGTACCCCCGGACCTGCAACCGCTGCCGGGCGGTGCCGCCGAGGCGCACCTGCAGGCCGAGCGGCGCGGCCGCGCGGCGGACGTCGTCGAGGTGCAGCGACCCGTGCCGGTCCACGGTGAGCACGGGCGGTTCCTCCAGCTCACCCTCCGGCGCGTGGAAGGAGAGCAGGGTGACCGAGGTGGTGAGGTAGCCCGGGTACGCCGCGCGGGCCGCCGCCTCGTTCCGGTGCAGGAGCACCACCAGGTCGTCGAGGTGGGCGAAGTCGGCGGCGAGGCCCCCGGCCTTCCAGTGCGCCGGTTCCTCGGCCGTGCCGGTGAGATGGCGGGACCGGTTCGCCGAGGTGATGTAGAGGTGGTCCGACCCGGTCTCGGCGAGCGCTCGCTCGAAGAAGGCGTTGGACGGGCAGGTCAGGCCCGGGGCGATCACCTGGGTGGTTCGTATTCCCTGGTCGACCTGGACGAGGTGCTCGGGGAGCCGTTCCGCCGCCGGGCCCCGGAAGCCGAACGGCCCGGCGCCGTAGAGGGCGTCCATCAACGCCCGCACCCGACCGACCGGCAACCGGGGCGAGATCCGGGTCCAGTCGAACATCCCCGGGATCCGTCCGATCGCGGTGGTGATGCTGCCGACCTGGTTGACCGGACGCCCCTTGGCGAGGTTGACCCGGCCGACGGTGTCCGCGTCGGGACGCGTGACGATGACGTAGAAGTTGGCGAACGCCGCCGCGACGACCGCGCCGCCAGCCAGCGCGCGGGCCGCGACCGCGACGTCCTCGGGGCGGTCGATGTACAGGGGCGGTGACGGGGCGTCCATGAGTCCTCCTCGGCGGGGCGCTGAGGCAGTTCTACGTCCACCGGCCCGTACGACGGCGAGGTCGGTCGGCGATCCGATAGCCGATTCGCGTGACCCGGTGCGGGTGGCCGATGCGCGGGCGGTACTCAACGGCGGACGGCATCGGCCGGACGGACGATCCCCCGGGGGTCGTGGCGGGCAACCGTTAGCCGCGTGACCCGATTGGGTACAACGCCTGCACCTCAGATCCACCACATTCCCCCAGGAGGCAGCGATGCGCGGCACCTCGATACTCGGAGTCATCGTCGTGATCTGGTTGGTGATCGGCGCAATCGCCGGTGGCCAGCGAGGCTATTACAGCGGCGACGACACCAACTGCGCCGAGGCCGGCACCATCCTGGTCACCATCGTGGCCGGGCCCTTGAACTACATCGGCGCCAACCCCAAGGTCGACTGCAAGCTGCCCGAACCCTCTAAGTAGGTAGAACGCACTCCGGCCCGTGCCCCCTGACCGGGGGCACGGGCCGGTGCACGTTCGGTAGGAACGGCTCAGTTGTTGTAGACAACCGAGTCGCAACGGCCGTTGTAGTCCTCGGGCCTCGCGTAGCCCATGCAGACGAAGACCTCAGTCCAGCGATACGAGGTGCCCGCGCCGGATTCCCACCGCAGCCGCACGCTTCCGGCGTTGCTGGTGTCGTCGACGGCGATCGCACCGGTGTACTGCTGTGCCCAGTAGACGTACACGCGCGCGGCGTACCCGTCGGCATTCTTGTCGGTGACCGTGTTGGTGCGGTTCGTGTCCAGCCAGGCGTAGCCGGCGCTGTTGACGCAGAGGGTTGCCGTCGCGCTGGCTCCCGCCCCGCCCGTCGGGCTCGGCACGTTGCCGGTGCCGGTGAGGCAGCCCTCCGCGTGGGCCGGTGACGCGGCGGCGAGGGCTGCGCCGCCCCCGAGGACGGCAGCCACCGCGAGGGCGCTGGCTCGGCGAGACAGTCGGTTGGTCATTCCCCTACCTCCAGGAGCTCAGTGTCGCGACCGGTCCGGCCGCCAACATCGATCGGGTACCTGTTCCGCCCAGCCGCTGGTCCCCCGTCGCACCGCGGTGGGTGAGGTCGCGCCGAGGTGCACGCGCCCTGTACCGACAGAAGTCTCGGGGCCCGACGGCGACCGACGAAAGAGATGACACCGGTTCCGAACAGGCGATCGATGGTTCGACCTGGTCACCGGCGTGTTCGGAGTTGTTCGACGGACGGTTCGCCCGCCCTCGCGCCGACGTCGTGACGCGCGGGCTCCGAACGCTGATCGACTCGAGTTCCTGGAAGTCGCGGTGTCCGAGGCTCGGCGACAGCCCGATTTTCCGAAAGCCCGACTGGATCACGGGCCGAGGTTGACCACACACCCCGTAAGCCGTCCTAGGAGGCTGGTTTGCAGGCCTGGGCGGCGTTTGTCGACGCCGAGGGCGGGAAGCCGACCCGGCGTCGACCGGCGGACGGAATCGGAGCGTGCCATGCAGATCGGCTACAAGCTGGCCTCGGAGGGCTACGGCCCCCAAGAGATCATCCGGCAGGCCGTCATGGCCGAGCAGGCCGGTTTCGACTTCGTCGAGATGAGCGACCACTTCCACCCCTGGCTCGACACGCAGGGCCACTCGTCGTTCACCTGGAGCGTGCTCGGCGCCATCGCGGCCAGGACCAGCACGCTACGGCTGGCCACCGGCGTCACCTGCCCGACCGTGCGCTACCATCCGGCGATCATCGCGCAGGCCGCGGCGACCATGGCACTGGTCTCCGACGGGCGGTTCACCCTCGGAGTGGGCGCCGGCGAGCGACTCAACGAGCACGTCGTCGGCCAGGGATTCCCCAGCGTGCGGGGCCGACACGAACGGCTACGCGAGGCACTGGAAATCATCCGGCTGCTCTGGCAGGGCGGATACCAGTCGTACGAGGGCCGGCACCTGCAACTGGAGGACGCCCGGATCTTCGATCTGCCGGACACCCCACCGGTGATCGCGGTCGCGGCCAGCGGCGAGGCGTCGGCCCGGCTGGCCGCCGAACTCGGCGACGGGTTGTTCGCCACCGAGCCGGAGGCGTCCATCGTCGAGCACTACCGACGTGCGAACGGGTCAGGCCCACGCTACGCCGAGGTTCCGCTGGCCTGGGCCACCGACGAGCAGCAGGCGGTGCAGGCGGTGTTGCAGACCAGCCGGTGGATGGTCACCGGCTGGAAGGTGATGAGCGAGCTGCCGAACCCGGTCAACTTCGACGCGGCCAGCGCGTACGTCGAGGAGAAGCACATCCGCCAACTCTTCGCCATCGGCCCCGACCCGGAGCCGCACGTCGCCAAGGTCCGGTCGTACGTCGAAGCCGGCTTCGACCACATCGTGCTGCAGAACGCCGGCCCCGACCCGGACGGCTTCCTCGACTTCTTCGCCGGCGACCTCGCCGGCCGTCTCCGGGCGATGAGCTGACGGCCGCCGCACCTGACACCACGACCGCTCCGAGCGCCGCACGGCCCGAGCGGGACGCGCCGAGCCGCCCCGACTGATCGTCGGGGCGGCCGGTTGCGCGGGTCCGCTCAGCGCGGGTCGTGCGCAGGTCCGCTCAGCGGAAGCAGTGCGCGATCGGCGCCTGGCTGCCCTCGCAGTTGGTCGGCTCGTTCTCGACGACCACGCTCTCATCGTCGATCTTGACCTGGGCGTGCGAGGCGAAGATTCCACCGGGCTTCACCGTCGACGCGTTGTGGGTGACCTTGCTGGTGTAGATGGCCACCGAACCCGCCGTCGCGTAGATGCCGCCCCCCTTGGAGGCGGCGCCGACGGCCTCGTTGCGGGTCACGTCGCTGCCGCGTACCAGCAGGTTCGCCTTCTCGGCGTAGATGCCGGCGCCGAGGCCGTGGGTGGTGTTGCCCTCGACCACGCTGTCGTCGAGTGGCGTCAGGCCCTTCACGGTCGAGATGCCGCCACCGTTGACGGTGGACGTGTTGCCGCGGATGGTCATCGTGCGCATCACCAGCACCGCGTCGGAGTTCGCGGCACCGCCGCCGACCTGCGCGGTGTTGTTCAGCAGCTCGGTGTCGGAGACCTTGGTCCGGGCCGAGAAGCTGGCCAGCCCACCGCCCTGGCTGGCGCTGTTCTGGGTGAACGAGACGCTCTCCACGTCGGCCGCGCCACGGTAGTTGCCGAGCCCGCCGCCGTACCCGTTGGCGCTGTTGCGGTGGAACTCGGATCGCTTCAGCGTCAGCACGCCACCGTTGAGCAGGCCCCCGCCCTTGCCCGCGGCGCCGGATGCGCTGTTGCCGATGAACGTGGAGTCGGTGACCACCATGTTGCCGTCGTTGAAGATGCCTCCGCCGCCGCCCTCGGGGGACAGCGAGGTGCTCTGGGTGACGGTGACCCGCTCCACCACCGCTGTCGCGCCGTGCACCACGTGCACGCTGCCGCCCTCGATGGCCGAGCGGCCGTTGTGCAGTTCCACGTCGCGCAGGGTCAGCTCGCCGCCGTCGCGGACGGTGAAGAACCGGAACGCGGCGGCCTGGGCGTCCCGGGCGATGGTGGCTCCGGCGCCGTCGATCGTGATGGGCTGGTAGATCACCGGCAGGCCGGCGGTGTCGTCGGCCGGGTTGTGCGGCGGCGCCTCGGCGTCACCGGGGGTCTCCGCGGCGTCGGCCGCTTCCCGTGCGTCGCGGATTCCACCGTCGTACTGGTCGGTCTCGTGGAACGCCTCGGTGAGGGTGTAGCGGCACTTGGGCGCGAGCCGGAGTTCCGCGCCGCCCTCGGCGTTGGCCGTCACCAGCGCCGCCACCAGCTTCGCGGCGTCGCAGGGCACCGACACCACACCGCGCTTGCCGGTGCCCGGGGTGGCCGGACGGCCCCGCTCGGCACCGTCCTTGTCGCGCCCCTCCCCACGCTGGTCGTCGGCCCGGCGGTCGTCGTCGCTTCCGGCCGTCGCGCTCAGTCGGCCCAGACCGGGGAGGGAGAGGGCGCGGTCCGCGGCGGCGGCCACGCCGGCAACGCCGGCCGCTCCCACGACCAGGCTCCCCGCCAGGAAGCCGCTGGCGAGGAACCATCGGGACCGCCGTCTGGGTCGGGTCGCGCGGTCTCCTCCTGGGTACGTGGACATCAAGAATGCCTACCTTCCTGCCTGCCTACCGTGACCGCGCGCCGATCCGGGCGCGGGGCGCTCGACGTACCGTCGACCACCAGACGTCACGATAAGTCCGCAATACGGACAAGAAGGTGTGAACGTGAATAGTGCCCTTATTCATCTTTGGAACCCACCAAAAGGGCAGCCGCTCACCCGCCGACGTGGATCCCCGGCCGACGCAGCGGGTCCCGCTCGGTCCGACGGATGATCTCCCGTACCACCGGCGGGGTGTCTCCGCGGCCGAGGATGAGATAGCGCGCCAGGTGCGCGATCGGGCTCCCCTCCGACCACTCGAAGTGCGCGTGCGGACGTACCCCGGTGGCGTCGCGCAGGGCCAGCAGGATCGCGGCGATCGCGTTGGGCGCGGCCGGGCTGCTGGCCCGCAGCACACGAAAGCCCCCCACCTCGATCCCGTGCACCTGCAGCACCTGGCTGAACCCCGACGGGTCGACCACATCGATCTCCAGGAACAGCACGTCCGCGGCCCCGGGCACCGGGTTCATCCCCCGCTGCGCCCGTTCCTTGACCGTGTACTCCTTCACCGAGCCCTGCTGCCGCTTGTTCGCGATCAGGTGCAGCTGCCCGTCGTGGGCAAGCGAGTCGGTGATGAACCGACGGGCCGGCTCATCGAACTCGATCCGCTCGGCACGCAACTCGGTGGTCCGGGTGACCCGGGAGACCAGCGAGACCACGATGATGCCGAGGATGAACAGCGCGGAGATGGTGATCCCGTCCGGCTGCTCGACGACGTTCTCCAGCAGCGCGTACAGCAGCACCAGGGTCAGCACCGTGAAGCCGATCGCGGCGGCGCGCTGGTGCCGTCGGGCCGCCGAGATCGTCACCGCCACCGCGCCGGAGACCATCATCGCCAGGATGCCGGTGGCGTACGCCCCGGCCTGGGCGTTGACGTCGGCCCGGAAGGCGATGGTGATGGCCACGCTGACCACCGTGTAGACGATCACCACCGGGCGCACCGCCCGCGCCCATTCCGGTGCCATTCCGTACGAGGGCAGGTAGCGCGGCACGATGTTGATCAGCCCGGCCATCGCCGAGGCGCCGGCGAACCAGAGGATGAGCACGCTGCTCACGTCGTAGACGGTGCCGAACGCCTCCCCCAGGTAGGTGTGGGCCAGGAACGCCAGCGCCCGCCCGTTCGCGGCGCCGCCCGGGCGGAACTCCTCCTCCGGGATGAGCGCCGTGGTCACGAAGGTCGTCGAGATCAGGTACACCGACATGATCAGGGCGGCGGTGGTGAGCAGCCGACGGGTGTTGCGGATCCGGGCGGCGAGTCGGGCCTGCTTGTCCGGACCGTCGGCCGAGATCAGGGGCATCATGCTGACCCCGGTCTCGAAACCGGACAGCCCCAGCACCAGCAGCGGGAACGCCAGCACGGCGGTGAGCAGCACACCGCCGGGCCCGCCACCGGTCTCGGTCAACGCGGCGGTCCAGTCCGACACGATGTTCGGGTCGCCGACGATCCGGACCACCGCGACCACGACGATCACCGCGTTGAGCACCAGGAAGACCGCGACCAGCGGGATGGCGACAACCACCGCCTCGCGGAACCCGAGCAGGAACACCCCGCCGAGGATGAGCAGCAACGCGACGGTCACGACGACCGGCACGAGGGGGCCGTGCATGGCGTCGGGCAGGTACGGGTTCTCCAGCAGGTGCACTGTGGCGTCGGCCGAGGAGAGGGTGATCGTGATGATCCAGGAGGTGGCCACGAAGCCCAGCAGCACCAGGACGAAGATCTTGCCCCGCCAGAACGGCAGCAGCCGTTCCAGCATCGCCACCGACCCCTGGCCGTGCGGGCTCTCGTGGGCCACCCGCCGGTACATCGGCAGCATGCCGAACAGGGTGAGCGCGACGATCAGGAGGGTCGCCAGCGGGGAGAGCGCGCCGGCCGCCACCGCCGCGATGCCCGGCAGGTACGACAGGGTGGAGAAGTAGTCCACGCCGGTCAGGCACATCACCTGCCACCAGGCGTGCCTGCGCTCCTGCCCCTCGGTCGCCTCCGGGCCGGGTGGCTGCACCTGATGCTGGAAGAGCCACCGGCGCAGTCGGCTCGCCGGTGGCCCCGAACGGACCGGCGTGGGCACGCGTTCGGGCACCACGACGCCGTGCCGGCCGCTCCGGTGCGGGCGGGCCGGGTCGCGGGCCGCCCGCAGCGCCGGGTCCGGCCCGTTCGGCGTGTGCCGGCGTCCACTCCAGCGTCGTGGTTTCGCCCGGTGCTCGTCACCCATCGTCCGTCCCACCCTCACAGGTCCTGATCCGACGGTAGGCGGTGGCCGGGGGCCCGGCCTGCGGAAACGGGGACGTGGACGGCCTGCTCAGGACCGGTCCGGGACGGCGAGCAGCCGGGCCAGCGCCGGCGGGTCGGTGACGGTCATCGTGGCCGCCGGGTGCCGTGGGCGACCGCCGGGTACCAGGGCCGGCACCGGTTCACCGAAGCGCAGACAGATCCCGCCGGCCGTGCTGGTGCCGAAGCTCGCGCCCCCGTCGGCCAACGACAGGTGCGGCCCGATCACCCGCCACCAGCGGTACGGGCCACTCAACTCGACGGCGGTCACGTTGTCCCGGCGGGTCCGCAGCCGCCACGGCCCGTACCGGATCGTCAGGTCCCGGTCGGTCACGGCCACCCAGGCGGTCGCCGGGCGGACCCCCAGCAGCGCCAGCACCGGGCGGAACGCCGGATCGAAGCGGAACGGAAACCGCGTCGCGGCCTCGGTCATCGCGCACCGGGCCGGGCGGTGGGCCGCGACACCGGGCCACCCGGCCGCAGGGGCCCGGGCCGCGCCGGCCGGGGTCGGGCGGCGGGACGGTGCCGGGCCAGGACGGTCATGGCGCGGGCGTACCCGTTGCGCGCCCGCCGACACCACCTAATCCCGCGCCGTTGCCGCCCTCCCCCACCGCCGGCCGGCACCCCCCGGGCCGGCCGACGGTGGCAGACGGTCGACACCCCCCGGGCCGACCGGCTGTTCTCCCCGGGGGCCGACCGAACGTCGGGCGACCACGCGGGGTGGGTGGAGCTGGTGGGACGCACCCCCGCGCTCCGCCGCCCCCCACGGGGCGGAGCGCGGGGGCCCCCCGTCCCGACTACTGCAGGAACGCCCCGAGGGGCGAGAGCAGCAGCCGGCCGAGCGCCGCGGCGTTGTCGTCCAACCGCATGCGCTCACACTCGCGGGCGTCCGGGTCGTGCCGGCACCGCCAGATCTTCTGCGCGTTACGCCAGGCGACATCGCGGGTGTACTCGACCAGTTCCCCCTGGTACCAGTCGTCGATGTCGCCGTTGAGCATGTCGATGAGCAGCTGCCACCGCTCCAGATAGCCGCGGCGCAGGCCGGGGATCTTGTCCGCGAAGATCTTGTTGATCTCCAGGTAGTCGTGGTGCTGGTCGCTGCCATCGACCGGCTCCGACTCCAGGTGGTCGAACGTGGTCACCAGGGCGAACGGCAGGTCGAAGTTGATGTGCGCGTTCACCCCGGCCGCCGCCGAGGGCAACGGGCGGGCGTCCGGCCCACGCATCCGCTCGAAGAGACACGACCACGCCTTCGGCGTGCCCGGGCTGGAGTCGGTCCACAGCCGCATCGCGTCGAAATACCGCGCCGCGAACTCGACGTCGAGCCGGGAGAGGAACGCCGGGTCGACGAAGCGGTCGTCGTACAGCCCGTCCAGCACACTGCTGGTGATGGTCAGGTAGAGCCTGTTGAAGTCGGCCAGTGGGCAGCTGGCCTCCAACGGAGGCAACCGCACCAGCATGTCCTGAAGCTTGGTGAGGTGATCGACCACGGCCGGCACGTCCGCGGGATGGTCGGCCAGCAGGTCGACGATGTCCCGGTGCACGGGCCCCCAGACCGGTTCGGTCATCTCTCCTCCATCGTGGTCGGCGGCCTCCCCCGTGCCGTCGTCGACGCGGCCCAGCCTCTCAGCCGACACCCGTGCGCCGGATCAGTAGAACGACGTATCCCGGCGCGCGCACGGGCCTACGTACGGCGGGGGCGATCAGCCCCGGTGGTTGCGCAGCTGGATCGCGCTGGCCTGGACGCGGGTGCGGACCTGGAGCTTGTCGAAGATGTGCGACACGTGCACCCCGATGGTCCGCTCGCTGATGAACAGACGCTGACCGATCTCTTTGTTGGTCAGCCCCTCGGCGACCAGCGCGAGCACTTCCCGCTCCCGTGCGGTGAGCGCGGCCAACTCGTCGTCGGACTCCTCGGTGGGCACCCCGCGGGTGGCGCCGTTGGGCTCCCGCTGCTCCAGCGGCACCCGGGCCCGCCCGGCCAGCTCGCGGATCTCCGAGGTCAACGGCACCGCGCCCAGCCCCTGCGCCACGTGGTACGCCTCCCGCAACAGCTTGCCGGCGGTGGCCACCCGGCTGCGACGAGCCAGCAGCGCCTCGGCCTGCCGCAGCCGGGAGTACGCCGCCGGGTAGGGGTGATTGCGTCGGTCCCACTCGGCGGCCGACACGGCCCACAGCTCCGGGTCGCTGCCGTCGAGGCGGCTCACCTCGGCGGCGCAGAGCGCCAGGAAGCCCTCCACCACCGAGCGCACCGGTCGGGCCGCGCCGGCGCTCTTGCGGGCCACCCGGTCGGCGACGTCCCGCAACCGGCGTACGGCGGTCGGGTCCACGTCCACGGTGCGGCTGGCGTGCGCCTCCGCCTCGGCGCGCAGCCCGTGCCAGACCAGGGCGGACAGGATCATCACGTCGTCGGAGCGACTCTCGGTGAGGCCGCGCTGGACCGCCAGCCGCGCCACGTCGTGCCGGCCCTCCCACATGGCCAGCCCGGACCGCAGGGTGAGCAGCGGGATGACGTGGCGCGCCCCACCGCCGGCGAGCAGGGTCGCCACCGCGTCGAGGTCCCGACCGGCGGCCTCGATGTCCCCGTAGCCCACCGAGAGCCGGCACCGGGCGAGCAGCAACTCGACGGCGTCCGCGCCGGAGGGTCGGTGCCGCAGGGCCGCAGCGACCACCTTCTCCGCCTCGGCCCACTGCCCCACCCGGAACAGCCCGTTGATGGCGATGGCCAGCAGCCGGGTGCCCCAGGTGCGGCCCAGCCCCAGCTCGGCCACCCGCTCGGCGCCGCGCCGCGCCACCACCACGCCCTCTTCGAGGATGTTCAGCGGGCCGGTCAGCAGCTCCGCCAGGTGCAGGTAGGCGCAGGCCACGTCCTCGGGTTGGCCGGCGCGCTCGGCGGTGTCGAGGGCGTCGCGCATGACCGCCAGGCCTGCGTCCGGGTCTTCGAGACAGGCGTCGCTGAAGCCCAGCGCCGAGCTGGCCAGCACGACCTCGGTGGCGGAGCCCTCCACGTTCTCGGCCAGCGCCAGCGCCTCGCGTGCCCGCTCGCCGGCGTCGGCGTAGCGGCCCAGGTGCAGCAGCAGCTCGGCCAGGCGCGCGGCCGCGGCGGCGCGGTCGCGCGGGGAACAGTCCGCCGCCTTCAGCGCCCGCTGGTATTCCTCCTCGGCCAGCGCCGAGCGGCCGGCGGCGGCCAGGTAACGGGCCCGACGGATGTGCAGCGCGCAGCTCGGCTCGCCGCCCCGCAGCGCGGCCAATTCCTCCAGCAGGGCCAACGCGCGGGCGTGCTCCCCGCAGTGGTGGGCAGCCTCGGCGGCGTTCTCCAGCAGCTCGACGCGGTCCACCGTCAGCGGGCCCGGGTCGGCGGCCAGTTGCAGCGCCGCCGACCAGTGCCGGTGCGCCTCGGCGTAACCGTGCAGCCGCTCGGCCTCCTGCGCGGCGGCCACCGCCGCCGGCAACGCGCGCGCCGGTTCACCGGCCAGCCGCCAGTGGTGTGCCAGTCGCGCCTGGTGCAGCTCACCCGGCGCGGCGGTCAGCGCCTCGGCGTAGCGGCGGTGCAGCCCGGAACGCTCGGCCGGCAGCAACTCGTGCGCCAGCACCTCGGCGACGAGGCGGTGCCGCAGGCGGTAGCCGTCGTCGGCGCCGACCAGCAGCCGGTGTGCCACAGCGGCGCGGGCCGCGTCGATCAGCTCGTCCTCCGGCAGGCGCAGCACCTGGGCCAGCAGCCAGTGCTGCACCGGCTCGACACCGGCGGACACCGCGTGCACCACCGCGTGCGCGTGCTGGGGCAGCGCGTCGACCCGGTCGAGGAAGATCTCCCGCAGCGTCTCGGACAGACCGTCGCGGCCGTCGCGCAGGTCGCGGGCCAGCTCCTCGATGACGAACGGGTTGCCGCCGCTGCGCTGCCACACCTGCTCGGCCGCCTCGGCGGACAGCGTCCGGCCGACCACGGCGGCGGCGAGCTCCTCGGTGTCGGCCCGGCCCAGCGGCGCCAGGTCGAGCACCCGCACCGTGCGCAGCCGGCGCAGCTCGGTCAGCACCCGGCGCAGCGGGTGCGCGCCCTGCAACGACTCGGCGCGCACCGCCGCCAGCACCGAGAGCTGGAGGTCACCGAGCCCGGCCAACAGATAGAGCAGCAGCTGCCGGGTGCTGCGGTCGACCCACTGCAGGTCGTCGAGGATCAGCACCAGCGGTCGGCCCTCGGCGATCAGGTGCAGCCCGCGTGAGACCCGCTCCAGCAGCGCTCCCGCGCCGTCCGGGCCGGCGGTCTCGTCGGCGAACATCTGCAACAGCCCTCGCACCGCCGAGGAGGTGCGGGCACGCGTGGACAGGTCGGCGTCGAAGCGCCTCAGCGCCTGCAACAGCGGGTGCAGAGGCGACGCGTCGCCGATGTCCAGACAACTGCCGGTGAGCACCACGGCGCCCTGCTCACGCAGCCGGTCGCCGATCTCGCCCAGCAGCCGGGTCTTGCCCACGCCGCTCTCGCCGGTCAGGAAGACGGCGGCGGTCTGCCCGAGCGCACCGTCACCGAGCAACGCGGACCGAACCGTCTGCACCAGCTCGGCCCGACCCACGAGCGGTGCGGTGTCCACATCGCTGGCCATGGCACGCAGCCTAATCACAGGGCCCCTCACCGTTCTACGGCCACACGTCGCTTGTGGTACTCCTCGCGTCGACTTTGCGACTAAAGGTTGCGGGTGGCCGACATACGTCGTTCGGCAGATCCCCCGTGAGCCCAGGAGTGCCAATCTCCGGAGGTCATCAGGCATGAGCGGGGAGAAGGGCCGGTGCGATACCCATGACCACCATCATCGTCGACGCGCAGCGGACCTCGACCCCGCACTGGCCGGTGCCCCAGGAGAGACGCACAGTCACTGTGCTCTTCGCCGACATCGTCGGCTCCACGGCGTTGGTGGACCGACTCGACCCGGAGGACGTCCGCGCGCTGCAACGGGCCTACTTCGACACCGTGGCCGGTGTGCTGCACCGCTGGCAGGGGGTGGTGGAGAAGTACGTCGGCGACGCGGTGATGGCGCTCTTCGGCGCCCGGCACTCGGACGGCTTCGACGCGTACCGGGCGGTGCGCGCCGGGCTTGAGATCCAGGCCGCGCTGGACCGCCGCCCGATGGTCGGCGACAGCAGACTGCGGGTCCGCGTCGGTGTCGCCACCGGCGAGGTCGTGGTCGACCTGGGCAGTGCCGTCAGTGGTGGGCACGGCGTGGCCAGCGGCGCGGTGATCACCACCGCAGCCCGCCTGCAGGAGTACGCGCCACCCGGCGCCGTCGCGCTCTGCGCGGCCACCGCCCGGGCCACCGCCGGCCTGATCACCCAGCGTCAGCTGACGCCGGTGTCGGTCGCCGGCCGGGTGCCGCCGATGCCGGTCTGGCACGCCGTCGGTCCGGTCCGTCCGGGCACCGACCGGCACGACGGCCCACTGATCGGTCGCCGCCGCGAGCTGGCCACGATCCGCGACCAGTTGAGCCGGGCCATCCGCGAGCAGGACCCGCGCTGGATCTCCCTGGTCGGCCCCACCGGCAGTGGGCGAAGCCGGCTGCTGCACGAGTTGACCCGTGGGCTGACCACGGTGGACGGGATGCCGGTGCGCTGGTGTGTGGCGACCTGCCAGCCGTACCCCGATCAGGTCATGGCGCCGGCCGCCGAGCTGCTCCGCGGCCTCGCCGGGGTGCGGCACGGCGACGGCCCGGCGGTGGTCCACGACCGGTTGGTGGCCGCCCTGGCGTCGCTGTTTCCGCCGGAGCGCGTCGCGGCGGCGATCCCGGCCCTGCAGCGGTTCCTGACCACCCCGGACGGCTCCTCGGCGGCGCTGGCGGGGGCGGCGATCTGCCGGGACGTCCTGCTGCGTCTGGCCGCGCACCAGCCGCTGATCGTCGCCGTGGACGACGTGGACCGGGCGGCGCCGGCAATGAGCCGTTTCCTGCACGCGCTGTTCAGCACGGCGACGGCGCGCGGATTGCCACTGGCCCTGATCACCCTGCACCAGCCGCAGTGGGCCGACACCCGGCCCAGCCCGGCCCGACGGGTGACGATCGGGCCGCTGGCCACGGTGCAGTCCGGGCGGCTGCTGCGCCACCTGCTCACCCGCGCCGGGCAACCGGTGACCCTCGCCGACCGGCTGCTGCACCTGGTGGGGGGCCGACCCGGGCACGCGGCCGCGTACGTGCGGTCGATCATGGACGGTGCCGACCGGATGACGCTCCCGCTGCCCGAGGCGGTCCGCCGGGCCGTCTGCGCGGAGCTGGACCACCTCGACGGTGAACGGCGGGCGGTGCTGATGGCCGCTGCCACCATCGGCGGTGTGATCTCCGGCGGTGCCGTCGACCGGGCCCTCAGTTGGGCACCCGGCCGGTCCGCGCCGGCCCTACGAGGGTTGGTCGCGGCCGGGCTGCTGCTCCCCCGGCGTGCCGACGGGTACGCGTTCGTCGCGCCCGCGCTGCGCCAGGTCGCCGCCGAACGCTTGCCCCGCGCGTTGCGGGCCGTCTTCGGCCGCCGGGCCGCCGAAGCGCGGCCCCTAGACACCGTCCGCCCAGACGCCGCCCTTCCCCGTGACCACGCCGCGGCCGACCGTGCTGGGTCCGGCCGTGCTGCGGCCGAGCGGGCTGGGTCCGACCGCGCTGGGTCCGATCGGGCTGCCGTCAGCGGCTCGGGCGTGCGGCGCGCCGAGGTCGTGCCCCTCGACGTCGTTCGGGCCCGGGACGGCCGCCTCGACGTCGTCCTCGCGGTGCCGCCCTCCGGCCCCACCGACCCGCTGCGCCGAGGCCTCCCCAGCTCGACAATGGCCACCTCACCGACCGCGCCGACCGGCGGAGCCAACCGATCGTCGGGCTTCCGCCGGCTCCGGGCCGTTGCCTCGGCTGGCGACGTGCCTCCGACCCGAGTGTCCGCGACACCGAACAACGCGGGCGGTCACTGGCCTGCGGCCCCCGACCGGTCCCCGGCAACGATCCGCGCGGTGCCTGCCGTGCCGGGGCCGGCCGGACGCACAGCGGCTGCCGCTGTCGGGGCTCCGCCGGACGTGGTGCGCACCGGACCGCGCCCGCCGTTGATCCGCTGGCCGACCGGCCTGGCCGCCTCCGCCTGAGGGACCGGCGTCGTTGACGTTGGCAGCTGAGCAACTCGACACGCCGAGCACCCGTCTGCTGAGCTGCCACTGATCGGCACGACCGTCCCGAGCAGGTCTCGGGAGCGAGTCAGGACGGACGCCCGCCGAACTGCCAGCGGTGCACCTCGACGTCGGCGTACCGGTCCACGGTCAGGATGGCGCGCGCCGCGTCCGGGGTGGGTGCGCGGAGCAGCGCGGCGGTGCCGAGCCAGGTGTCGCCGTCGTCGGACAGCAGCGGCCCGTACGCGATCAGCTCGTCCGGGTCGCGCGGCACGGCCAGGTCGACGGCCGGCCCCGCGCCGAGGCCGAGCACCAGGTACCGATCACCGCCCGTCCGACCACCGGGGAAGTCCCACATCGTGCGGCCCAGCGTGTTGCGCCACCGGCGCAGCAGCACATCCCGGTACACGCCGGCCTGGTAGTTCGGCTCGTCGAAGGCGAACGCCCGTGCGGCGGCCGGACCGGGCACGTCGACGATGTGCACGCTGCCGGTGGCCGTGTCACCGGACAGTGTCGGGCCGCGGGCGATCATCTCCGCCGCGTACCGGTCCATGTAGGTCCAGTGCTCGGCCAGCAACTCGTCGCGCAACGCGGCCGAGTCGGGCCGGTCGCGGTGATAGCACAGGAACTCCATGCCGCACATTGTCGACGCCGTGCCCGATCCACTGCCGGCCGGGCGCAGGCGAGTCGTCCTACGGCACGGACCCCGAGGCCAGCAGCGCCGCAGTGGGGAGCGCGAGCAGGCCGTCCGGGTCGCGGTAGGGGGCGGTCAGCTCGTCGTACGCGGCACGGATCCGCACGATCATGGCCGCCGGTTGGGTCTCCATCAGCAGGCCCGGCCTGCTTATGCCGTTGGCGGGGCCGCTCCACCACGCCTCGGGGTCGGTGCGATGCGCCCAGGTGATCGTGTCGCAGCGCACGTCGACGAGGCCGGCGGCGTCGAGCAACCCGGCGAACCCCTCGGGGGTACGGGGAAAGTCCCTCTCGGCGTCCACCCTCGGCACCGACGTCGGACGGTCGACCCCGGCGGCGTCGAAGACCTCGCCCCAGAGGCTCTGCGCCTCGGGCGGCGGGGCGGGCCAGATCGTCACCGCGATCCGACCGGCCGGCCGGACGACCCGTCGGAGCTCACCGATCGCGGCCAGCGGGTCACCCACGTGATTGATCACGAAGTTCGCCACGGCCGCATCGAAGGACCCGGAGGAGAACGGCAGGCGGGGCAGCGCGGCGAGGCGGACCTCCTCGGCGGACGAGACGCGGCTGCGTGCCAACTCCACCATGCTGGGCTCGGCGTCGACGGCCACGACCCTGGCACCGCGAGCGCTCGCCAACCTGGCCACCGTCCCGGAGCCGGTGCCGGCGTCCAACACCCGGGTGCCCGCGCCGACGTTCGCGGCGTCCAACAGCGACGGGGCGGGATGGGCACAGAGCGCGGCGAGGCTGCGGTCGTACGCCGCCGCGCGCCCCGCCCAGCGCGACCGCTCATGATCGCCGAACGCCGTCGTCGTCATCGCCACACCCCGCTCAAGGATCTTGATGTGGCGCCACGATATCGAACAGGGTGCGTCCGGGGCGGCGCGCTCGCACAACCCTCAGGGAACGGCTCAGGGCCTCATCGCTGCGGAGGAATGGCGGCCCTGTCGCCCGCCGAGATCGTCGTCTCGGCGTCGGCGTCGGGCTTGGGGCGAACCCCTCCCCCGACGCTGGCGCGAGGCGGCCGCCACCGGACTTTGTGCCCCGTGACGAGGGGATGGGCCTGCGGTGCGCCGGCGCGGATCTGCTGCTGAAGCAGGTGCAGCGTCGGCCACCACTCGGGGTGGCTCTCCACCACCTCGTCGAGGATCGGGCTGTGTCGCAGCATCTCGGCCGGCCAGTGATGCCACGAGTGGGCGAAGTTGAAGGCGGGCAGCAGCGAGGCCATCTGAAGATTGCACTCAAGCACGTCGCCGAGCAGTTCCGCGAAGGTCAACAGCTTCGGCCGCTCCACGTCGTCTGGCGTGCAGGGCTTCCCGTCGAAGAAGTACGGCCGCGCCGACGGGTCCTGGAGCAGACGTTCGTGCCAGGAGCGAATGAGGTTGTTGACCTCGACAAGCGCGGTAGCCGAACCGATGCCGTTGTTGATGCGGCTCTGCCTGGCCACCTCCCGTGTCTGTAGCGCGGAGAAACACAGCGAGACCGCGACCAGCACCAGACCAATGACGCTCAGGACCGTTTCGTTCACGCCGGCAGCCCTTCGATTGCGAGAGTCCGTCTGTCCTCACGCTACGGTGGCGGCACAACCACTGACCGTGGCTGGACCTGACGCTCAGCAGGCGGCCAGGAAGGCCAGCACCCGCGGCCAGGTCGCCGCGGTGGCGTCCGGGGAGTGCTCGGCCAGGCCCGGGTCGGTGAACAGGTGCCCCACCCCGGGGTAGCGGAAGACCGTCAGGTCGGCACCGGCGTCGGTGAGCGCCTGCTGCCACTCGTCGACCTCGTCCGGCGCGTCGTACGGGTCGGGGTCGGCGAGGTGCAGCTGCACCGGCAACCCGGCCCGGACCGCGTCGGGCGCGCCGCCGGTGCCGTGCAGCAGGAGCAGACCCGCGGCGTCGGGGCGCTCGGCCAGCAGCGCCCCGGCCACACCGGCGCCCATCGAGAAGCCGGCGAGCACCGTCTCCGGTGGGAGGTCGCGCAGCGCTGCCCGGGCCCGGTCGAGCACCACCTCCTGGCCAATCTTGTCGAGCAGCGCGAAGCCCTCCTCGACGGTGTCGGTGGCCGGTACGGCGTACAGGTCGGGGGTGGTGACCTGATGGCCGGCGGCGCCCAACCGGTCGGCGGCGGCGCGCACGGCGGGTCGCAGGCCGTACACGGAATGGAACAGCACGACGTGTCGCATCACGTCATCCTGCCGCAGCCGACCGCGCGCCCGGCGCGGCCACGCGGGGCGAGCCTCAGACGAGTGCCGCCAGGCGCGTGACGAGGTCGGTGGGCGGCGGCATCGCGGTGATCTCCTGGCTGACCTGCCCGGCGGCGGCCCGCAGGCCGTCGTCGGTGAGCAGCCGGGTCAGCGCGTGCGCGGTGATGTGCCGGGGGCGCAGGGCCAGGCCGGCGCCCCGACGGGCCACCAGCTCGGCGTTGTGCCGCCGGTCCCCCGGGCCCACTGTGGCCAGTTGGGGCAGGCCGGCGGCGAGGGCTCCGAGGGCGCTGCCCGCCCCGCCGTGGTGGACCAGCGCCGCGCTCGCCGGCAGCGCCTCGTCGAGCGGAATCCAGTCGACCACCCGCACGTTCGCGGGCAGCGAGCGCGCCGACCGCTCGTCCGGGCGGACGAGCACGATCTCGGCGTCCACGTCGGCGGCGGCGGCCACCACGGCGGGCATCGGCCCCCGGTCACCGGGGCCGGTCAGGGTGCTGCGGGTGACCAGGATCCGGGGCCGGTCCCCCGGCTCGCGCAGCCAGGCCGGCAGCTCGCCACCGCCGACGTAGGACGTGTAGCGCATCGGCCAACCGCCCTGCACGGCCACGCTGGGCGGGGCCACGGCGAGGGCGGCGACGGGTTGCGGCAGCTCACTCAGGCCGTGCCGGCGCAGCGCGCCGCCGAGTCGGGCCACTGTGGCGCGGACCAGGTCCCGTCCGTCGAACAGGGCGTTCTCCTGGCGTACGGCAGGCACGTCGAGCCGCGCGGCGGCCACCGCGCCGGCCACCGCGAACGGTTCGTGCAGCACCAGATCCGGCCGCCACCGGGTGGCAAGCGCGACCACCGGGTCGGTGAGCCGGTCGTTGAGCGCACCGAACAGCAGGCCGGCGCCCCGGGTGTCGGCGGTGCCGGCCAGCTCGGCGCGCGCGATCAGCGGATGGCGGGGGAAGACCCGCAGCGCGATCCGGCCGAAGTCGAAGCCGGGTGCGATGTCGTGCACGGGCAGACCGGCGCCGGCGGCGGCCAGGCCACCGCCCCCGGTGGCCAGCAGCACGTCGTGGCCGGCGTCGCGCAACGCGACGGCGAGCGGCACCAGCGGAAAGACATGCCCGACCAGGGGCGCGGAGACCACCAGCACACGCATGAGCAGGATCCTATGTCGACGACGCACCGGGAGTCAGGACTCTCGACGCCCTCGACCAACCAGTTGCCCCACAACCGGGGCAGCTCTACAGGAGACAGACCTGCGGACCGGTCCAGGACGGGACCGGGTGTCGGCCGTGGGTCAGCCGGCCGCCCGCTGGTCGACGATGCGGCGCATCTTGCCCATCGACCGCTCCACGGCGTCCGGGGCGAGCACGTCGACCGCCACGCTCACACCGATGGTGTTCTTCACCAGCTGGACCAGCGTCGCACCGGCCCGTTCGGCGGCGTCCACACCAACCCCGGCCCGTCGTTCCACCCGCACGGTCAGCGTGTCCAACCGGCCCTGCCGATCGAGTACGCACTGGAAGTGCGGCGACAACGGCGGGGTCCGCAGGATCAGCTCCTCGATCTGGGTGGGGAAGATGTTCACCCCGCGCACGATCATCATGTCGTCCGTCCGACCGGTGATCTTCTCGATCCGGCGCATCGGGCGGGCGGTGCCGGGCAGCAGCCGGGTCAGGTCGCGGGTGCGGTAGCGCACGACCGGCATCGCCTCCTTGGTCAGCGAGGTCAGCACCAGCTCACCCCGCTCACCGTCGGGCAGCACGGCCCCGGTGACCGGGTCGATGATCTCGGGGTAGAAGTGGTCCTCCCAGACGTGCAGCCCGTCCTTGGTCTCGACGCACTCGGTGGCCACGCCGGGACCCATCACCTCGGAGAGCCCGTAGATGTCCACCGCGTGGATGTCCAGTCGCTGTTCCATCTCCCGGCGCATGTCCTCGGTCCACGGCTCCGCCCCGAAGATGCCCACCCGCAGCGAGGTGGCGCGCGGGTCGACGCCCTGGTGCTGCATCTCGTCCACGATGGCGAGCATGTAGCTGGGCGTGACCATGATGACCTCAGGTTCGAAGTCGCGGATCAGCATGACTTGACGCTCGGTCATGCCGCCGGAGACCGGGATGACGGTGCAGCCCAGTTCCTCGGCGCCGTAGTGCGCGCCCAGGCCCCCGGTGAAGAGCCCGTAGCCGTACGCGACGTGCACCCGGTCGCCGGGACGGCCGCCGGAGGCGCGGATCGACCGGGCCATCAGTCGCGCCCAGGTGCGCAGGTCCTCGCGGGTGTAGCCGACCACCGTCGGTCGGCCGGTGGTGCCGGAGGAGGCGTGCAACCGGGACACCCGCTCCCGGGGGACGGCGAACATGCCGAACGGGTAGTTCTCCCGCAGCTCCGCCTTGCTGGTGAACGGGAAGCGGGCCAGGTCGTCGAGGTCCCGGCAGTCGTCGGGGTGCACCCCGGCCGCGTCGAACGCCCGGCGGTAGTGCGGCACGTTGTCGTACGCGTGCCGCAACGACCAGCGCAGACGTTCGCGTTGCAGGCCACGCAGCTCGTCGATGCCGGCGCGCTCGATCGGCTCCAGCTCCTCCGCACGAGGGGTGCGGTCCTGCATTGCGTGCCTCCTTGGCGCGGGGGTCCCGGTGGGGCTGCGGGTACCGTACGCCGCCGTCGCCCGGTCTGGCGGGGCGGTCAGCGGGCGGCCGGCAGCCGGTGCAGGGCGTCGACCAGCGGGGCCAGCTCGGGGGTCGCCTCGGCTTCGGCGAGCGCTTCGCTGAGCACCCGGTCGTGGGTGGGCCGGGTCTGGCTGAGCAGCTCGGACCCGGCCGGGGTCAGTTCGGTGTAGATGCCACGTCGGTCGTCGGCGCAGAGGATGCGGGTGAGCAGACCGCGCTGCTCCAGTCGGGTGACCAGGCGGGTGGTGGCGCTGCCGGAGAGCGCGGCGGCGCGGGCGAGCTGACTCATCCGCATGTGCCAGCCGTGCTGGCGGGAGAGCGCGTCGAGCACCGTGTATTCGACGACGGACAGGTCGTGGCCGGCCTGCAGAGCCCGCTCCAGGGACGTCTCGATCAGCCCGTGCAGGGCGGCGAGGGTGCGCCAGCCCTGAGCGCGGATCTCGACCGCGTCGTCGGCGATGCCCATGCCGGCCCTCCTCGGGTGTGATCTGACCTGCCCCAGGCTACCACGCTTGCGCCGATATAAGGCGCGTGCAAGTATTTCGTTGCTGACGCGCGTAGTTGCACGCGCCGCACATCTGTCCCCTCCCCGATGGGAAGACCATGTCCGTACGCCAAAAGTCCCTGCCACCCGGCCTGATCGCGCTGGCCATCGGCGCCTTCGGCATCGGGCTCACCGAATTCGTGATCATGGGGCTGCTGCCCGAGGTGGCCGCCGACTTCGCCGTCACCGAGCCGGTGGCCGGCTGGCTGATCTCCGGCTACGCGCTCAGCGTGGCCGTCGGCGGGGTCGCCCTCACCGCGGCGGTCACCCGACTGCCGCGCAAGCCGGTGCTGCTCGGCCTGATGGTGCTGTTCATCATCGGCAACCTGCTCTCCGCCGTCGCCGGCGACTACGCCGTGATGATGGCCGGCCGGATCGTCGCCGCGCTCTGCCACGGCGCGTTCTTCGGCATCGGCGCCGTGGTGGCAGCTGGCCTGGTCGCACCGGCCCGCCGGGCGGGCGCCATCGCCATGATGTTCGCCGGCCTGACCATCGCCAACGTGCTCGGCGTCCCCTTCGGCACCTTCCTCGGGCAGCACTTCGGCTGGCGGTCGACGTTCTGGGCGATCACCGCCATCGGGGTGGTCGCGCTGATCGGCCTGGCCCTGCTCATCCCGGGCCGCGCCGCCGCCACCGCCGACCGCCCGAGCACCGGCCTGCGCGGCGAGTTGCGTGCCTTCACGCACTCGCAGGTCTGGCTCTCCCTGGTCATCACGGTCCTGGGCTTCGGCGGGATGTTCGGCGCGTTCACCTACATCGCCTACACGCTCACCGAGGTCAGCGGCTTCGCCAGCAGCACCGTCCCGTGGCTGCTCGTCCTCTTCGGAGTGGGGCTGTTCGCTGGCAACCTGCTCGGCGGTCGGGCGGCGGACCGGTCGCTGTCACGCACCCTCGTCACCGTCCTGGCGGTGCTCACCGTGGTCCTCGTCGGTTTCGCGCTGACGGCGACAAGCCCGGTGCTGACCATCATCGCGCTGGTGCTGATGGGCGGGTTCGGGTTCGCCACCGTGCCGCCGTTGCAGATGCGGATCATGCAGTACGCCCACCAGGCGCCGACGCTGGCGTCCGGGGCGAACATCGCCGCGTTCAACCTCGGTAACGCGCTGGGCGCCTGGATCGGCGGGGTGACAATCGCCGCCGGGTTCGGCTACACCTCGCCGATCTGGGCCGGCGCCGCGCTCACCCTGGCCGGGCTGGGGGTCCTGTTGGCGGCGCTGCGGCTGGCCCGCCGTCAGGAGCCGGCGAAGACCGACGCCGCCCTGGTCGAGACCGCGGCCTGACCCGCTGACACGAGGACGCCGGGCCGGGCGGATGCCCGACCTGGCGTCACCCTGATCATCGCCCTGCCATCCTCTCGCAATTGCAAGTTATGTGCAACAAGGCCTGGACAGTGCGCCCGAACGGTAACTAGCCTTCCCATCATGAGTCCTTACATCACGGATGCATGGGCCTGGCAGGAGAGCTGGGACCGTCAGCAGGAGGCCTACCTACCGGACCGGGAACACCGGTTCACCGCCATGCTCGACACCGTCGACGCGGTCCTCGACGGTCGGCCGCCACGAGTGCTCGACCTGGCCGGCGGCACCGGCAGCATCTCGCTGCGCACGCTGGCCCGCTTCCCCGGCGCCGAGGCGACCCTGCTGGATCTCGACCCGGCGCTGCTCGCCATCGCCCGCTCGTCGCTGGCCGACCGGGCCACCATCGTCACGGCCGACCTCGGCACCCCCGACTGGCGCGACGCGCTCCCCCACCGCGAGTACGACGCCGTCCTCACCGCCACCGCCCTGCACTGGCTGCCGGCCGAACGGCTCGGGCAGCTCTACGCCGAACTGCGGGACGTGCTGCGACCGGGCGGGGTCTTCGTCAACGCCGACCACATGCCGGACGACAGCCTGCCGGAGCTGACCAAGCGGCTGATGGACCGGGCGAGGGACCGGCGCAACGCCCGGTACGCGGCCGGCTCGTTGCTGTCCTGGTCGGACTGGTGGAAGCAGGCCGGGGCGGACCCGGTGCTGGCGCCTCTGGTCACCCAGCGGCAGGACATCTACCCGACCGGGCACAGCCCGGAGTGGAACCCGCCGGTCTCCTGGCACCTCGCCGCGCTCACCGCCGCCGGTTTCAGCGAGGTCGGCACGGTGTGGCGCGGTGGCGCTGACGCCGTCGTTGCGGCAGTGCGCTGACGCCGTCGTCGCCGGCACTACGCTGAAGAGCCGTGCCAGAGCCATCCGAGCCGCGTAGCGACCCCGACGTCGACCTGCGTGTCCCCGCCGACCGCCGCGAGCTGACCGTGCGCCCCACGACGGTCCTCGCCGCGATCGCGGCCGGCGGGGTGCTCGGTGCGCTGGCCCGGGCCGGTCTGCAACACACCGCCCCGCACCCGCCGACCGGCTTCGGTTGGGCGACGTTCGCCATCAACACGTCCGGCTGCCTGCTGATCGGCGTGCTGATGGCGGTGCTCGGGCACCTCGGCGGCGGGCACCCCCTGGCTCGCCCGTTCCTCGGGGTCGGGGTGCTCGGTGGGTTCACCACGTTCTCCGCCTATGCGGTCGACATCCAGCAGGCACTGGCCGCGGGCGCGCCGGGCACCGCGCTGGCGTACCTGGCGGCGACGGTGCTCGGGGCACTCGTCGCGGTCGCGCTGGGTGACGCCGTCACGGCGTCGCTGCTGAGGCGGCGGGCGGCCCGATGACCGTGCTGCTCATCGCCCTGGGCGCGGCCGTTGGCGCGCCGTTGCGTTACCTCACCGACCGGGCGGTCCAGACCCGGCACGACTCGGCGTTCCCCTGGGGCACGTTCACCGTCAACGTGGTCGGCTCACTGCTGCTCGGCGTGCTCGTCGGGTGGCCGGCCGGCCCGGCGCTCACCGCGCTGCTCGGCACCGGGTTCTGCGGCGCGCTGACCACCTACTCCACCTTCAGCTACGAGACGTTGCGGCTGGCGCAGGGCGGTCACCGGCTCCTCGCGCTGGCCAACGTCGTGGGCAGCGTCGCCGTGGGGCTCGCCGCGGCCGCCGCCGGCTACGCCCTGGCCCGCGTCCTGCTGGGCTGACCTCCGGAAATTGCGCCCCGACCGGGGGACCCTCCGAGAACACACCGAGGGTATATACGCGAGGTATACCCTCGGTGTATTCTCCTCCCATGAGCGTGCCACTGACCCTTCTCGGCCTCCTCGAACGAGAGCCCAGCCACGGCTACGACCTGAAGCGCGACTACGACGCCTTCTTCGGCCGGGGCAAGCCACTGCCGTTCGGCCAGGTCTACTCCACCCTCAGCCGGCTGGCCCGCGACGGCAAGGTGGTGATCAGCGACGTCGCTCCCGGCTCCGGCCCCGACCGCAAGCGCTACGTCATCACCGACGTCGGCGCGACGGAGGTCGAGCAGTGGCTGACCCAGCCGGTCGACCCGGAACCGCACCTGCAGACGGTGCTCTTCGCCAAGGTCGTGCTCGCGCTGATGCTGGACCGGCCGGCCGCCGAATACCTCGACACCCAGCGCAGCGCGCACCTGCACCGGATGCGTGAGCTGACCGAGATCAAGCGCGCCGGCGGCCTGGTCGACGCGCTGCTCGCCGACCACGGTCTCTACCACCTGGAGGCGGACCTCCGGTGGATCGAGATGACCGGCGCCCGGCTGGACGCCCTGCGGAAAGAGGTGCGGCCATGAGCGTCGTGATCGAAGCACGGGACGTGGCGTTCTCCTTCGGCCAGACGCCCGCCCTGCGCGGCGCGAGCGTCGCCGTTGACGCGGGCGAGATTGTCGCCATCATGGGCCCCAGCGGCTCGGGCAAGTCCACCCTGCTGCACTGCCTGGCCGGCATCCTCGTGCCCGACTCCGGCGAGATCCTCTTCGACGGAGCGCGGGTCGACGCCATGGCCGAGACCCAGCGCAGCAGCCTGCGCAGGGACCGCTTCGGCTTCGTGTTCCAGTTCGGCCAGCTCGTCCCCGAGCTGACCGCCGTGGAGAACGTCGCGCTGCCGCTGCTGCTCAGCGGCGTACACCGGAAGCAGGCGCTGCCGAAGGCGAGAGCCTGGTTCGCGCGCCTCGGCCTGGACGGCCTGGAGCAGCGGCGCTCGGGTGAGTTGTCCGGCGGGCAGGCACAACGGGTGGCCCTGGCCCGCGGCCTGGTCGCCGAACCGCAGGTGCTCTTCGCCGACGAGCCGACCGGCGCGCTCGACTCGCTGACCGGCGAGCAGGTGATGGACCTGCTGGTCGGCGCCGCCCGCGAGCAGGGCACCAGTGTCATCCTGGTGACCCACGAACCCCGGATCGCCGCGTACGCCGACCGTGAGGTCATGGTCCGCGACGGGCGCGTGAACGCGCCGGACCGGATCGCCTCATGATCCGCTTCGGGCTCCGCCTCGCTGTGGCCGGCGGTCGGGAGGCGCTCACCCGCCTGCTCGTCATCGCCGCCGCCGTCGCGGTCGGCAGCGGGCTGCTGCTGACCACCCTCGCCGGAGTCAACGCGGTCAACGCCCAGCTCACCCGGTACGCGTCGGTCTATCCCAACGCCTCGACGGGCGGCGACGCCGATCCCCTGTGGTGGTCGACGCGCGAGGACTACTTCCACGGCAAGCAGATCATCCGGATCGACGTTGCCCCGACCGGCCCGGACGCGCCCACCCCGACCGGCGTCCCGAGCACGCCGGGGCCCGGGGAGTACTACGCCTCGCCCGCGTTACGGAAGCTGCTGGCCGCTCACCCCGCCGACCAACTGGCTGACCGTTACCCGGGGCGCGACATCGGCACCGTCGGTCCGGCCGGATTGACCTCACCGGACACCCTGCTCGTCATCCGGGGCGGCACCCCCGACGAGGTGGCCACATTGCCCCTTGCCAGGCAGCTCACCACCGTCGGCGACACTCCCGCGCTGCCCGAGACGACGGTGAACCTCATCCTGAGCGTGATCGCAGGCGGGCTGCTGTTCCCGTTGCTGATCTTCGTCGGCACCGCCACCCGGCTCAACGCGGCCCGCCGGGAGCAGCGCTTCGCCGCGATGCGCCTGGTCGGCGCGACCCCGAAGCAGATCTCGGTGGTCGCGGCGGTGGAGGCGACCACCGCGGCCGTCGTCGGCACCGCCGTCGGCTTCGGCCTGTTCTACGCCTTCCGCGGCCCGATGGCGGGCATCCCGTTCACGGGCATGCCGTTCTTCCCCAACGACATGTCGCTGGGCGTGCTGGACACCCTGCTGGTGGCGCTCGGCGTCCCGGCCGGCGCGGCGGTGGCGGCCCAGGTCTCGCTGCGCCGGGTACGGATCTCGCCGCTGGGCGTGACCCGCCGGGTCACTCCCCGCGCCCCGCGGGCGTACCGGCTGATCCCGATCCTGCTCGGTGTCGCCGTGCTGTTCTTCGCCATCGGGTTCCGGCCCCCGACATCCGATGGCCAGGCCGCGGTGTTCCTTCCCGGCCTGCTGCTCATCATGGCCGGCCTGATCCTCGCCGGCCCGTGGCTGACGATGGTCGGCGCCCGGGTGATGGCCCGGTTCGCCAACCGCCCCGCCACCCTCATCGCCGCGCGACGCCTCGCCGACAACCCGAAGGCCGGCTTCCGGGCGATCAGCGGCATCATGCTCGCGCTCTTCGTGACGAGCGTGGCCGTCGGCGTGATCACCACGATCGTCGCCAACCGCGGCCCGGCACCGGTCGGCTCGACCGAGGCGGGACAGGTGTCGCTCTACCTTCCTGAGGATGCACCGGCGACGCCTGACTCGCTCTTCACCGACCTACGCTCGATCACCGGCGTGCGGTCCGCGTTCGCGGTGCGCGAGAACCCGGATTGGATGAGCGCCAGCGAGCCCGGCCTGATCGCGTGCGCCGAGATCCCGAGCGCGTACGGCCGGTGCGCCGGGGGCGCCACCGTCGCCGAGGTGGCGACGGGTCTCATCCCCTTCCGGGAGTCGGCGTCGTCCACCAGGGTCTGGCCCGCCGCATCGGTTCCACTCGGCGAACTCCAACAGCTGCCGGTGATGTCGATCCTCGTCGACACTGACGGTTCCGCCGCCACCATCGAGCGCTCGCGCACCGCGCTCGAGACCGCCCTGCCGGCCTTCCGGGTGGCGCCGAACGTGCCCGGTGACTTCGAGTCGGAGTTCGCCAACACGCTGCGCGGCTGGGAGCAACTGGCCAACGTCATCATCATCGCCAGCCTCGCGCTCGGCGGGTGCAGCCTCGCGGTCAGCGTGATCGGCGGGCTCACCGAGCGCAGACGCCCGTTCAGCCTGCTGCGTCTCAGCGGCGCGCCGGTGCGGGTCCTGCGTCGGGTGGTGGCGTTGGAGAGCGCCGTGCCGATGCTCGCCGTCGCCGCCGTCGCCATCGGGATGGGCCTCCTCGCCGCCCACCTGTTCCTGCGGGCACAGATGGGCTACACGCTGATCGCGCCGGAGCCACGCTTCTACGTGATCGTCGTCGTCGGGTTGGCCGCCTGCCTCGGTGTCATCGCCTCCACCCTGCCGCTGCTGGAACGGATCACCGGTCCGGAGACCGCCCGCAGCGAGTAGTCAGTCCGTGCGCCCGGTGGTCGCGAGAGCGACCACCGGGCCGAGGACGAAGACGGCGGGCGGACGAATGTCCTCCCGGGTGGCTACCGCGCCGATCTCGTCCAGCCGGGCGGGCACCGACCGCTGGTCGGCCTGCCCGGCGTCCTGCACGGCGAGCACCGGAGTCTCCGGGGCACGGCCGTGCTCGATCAGCACCGACGCGATCTTGGCGATGGTATCGACGGCCATCAGCAACACGACGGTGCCCCGGGCCCGCGCCAGCGCTGCCCAGTCGACAAGCGAGTCGGGGTGCCCGGGCGGCAGGTGTCCGGACACGACGGTGACGTCGTGCGCCACGCCGCGGTGCGTCACCGGCACGCCGGCCAGTGCCGGTGCGGCGAAGGCGCTGCTCACCCCGGGGACCACTGTCACCGGCACACCGGCCGCCGTGCAGGCCTGCACCTCCTCGTGGCCGCGTCCGAAGACGTACGGGTCGCCGCCCTTGAGCCGGACCACCCGCCGGCCGGCGCGGGCGTGCGACACCAGGGCCGCGTTGATCGCCTCCTGGGCCATCGACGGGCCACGGGGCACCTTGGCGGCGTCGACCACCAGCACGTCGGGGCGCAGTCCGGCGAGCAGCCCCTGCGGGGCCAACCGGTCGACCACCACCACGTCCGCCGCGTCGAGCAACGCCTTACCGCGTACCGTGATCAGGTCGTCGGGTCCGGGCCCGCCGCCGACCACAGCGACCGAGCCGTGGTCGTGAGCGTGCCCGTGGTCGTGCCCGTGGTGATGGTGGTGGCCGACCGGGTCGTCGGGGTGGTCGTGCGGGCGTTGCGGGCGACCCACCTTGTCGGCGAAGCCGGGCATCAGCACCCGGTACGCGCAGGTGTCGCAGTTCATCCGGATGTCGCCGCCCAGCGCCTCCGCGTAGCGTTCCCGCACCAGATCGGCGAGGGCGTCGCAGTCGCCGATCACCTCGGCCACCCGCACGTCGAGGTCGGGGTGGGCGGCGGCGAACTCCGCCGACTGGGCGACGATCCGGTCCGGCAGCACCCCGGCGAACAGGAAGTACGGCGCGACGACGATCCGCCGCGCGCCGAGGCGGCGCAACCGCTCCAGCACCGCCGGCACCGACGGAGACGCGAGGGAGACGAAGCCGGGCTCGACGCCCGCGTAGCCGCGACCCTCCCAGAGCAGCCGGGCGACCTTCGCGACCTCGGCGTTGGCGTCCGGGTCGGTGGAACCCCGCCCGATCAACGCGACCCACGTGCCGGCCCGGTCGACCGTGTCGGCCAGCCCCGTGCCGGCCGGGTGGGCACCGGCCAGCGCCGCGTCGATGCGCTCTTCGAGGGCCTCGTGCAGCAGCGGGTGCGGGCCGAGTGGGCGGCCGTAGCGGTAGCTCAGCCCGGGGTGACGTTCCTGCTCGCGGGCCATCGCGGCTGGGATGTCGCCCTTGCCGTGTCCGGCGGCGGTGAGCACCAGAGGCAGCGCCACCAGCGCCCGGTGCCCGCGCGCCACGAGCGCGCCGACCGCGTCGGTCAGCGGCGGGCGGGACAGCTCGATGAAGCCGCCCTCGACGTCGCCGACGTCACCGCGACGGCGGACCCGCTCGACGAGAGCGGCGAACTGGTCGACCCCGGCCGCACTGCGCGTACCGTGCCCGACGATGACCAACCCGGTCATGACTTCTCCTCGACGTAGAGCAGGGCGTTGAGGGCGGCGGCGGCGACCGCCGACCCGCCCTTCTCCCCCACGTTGGACACCCCGGGCAGGCCGCTGGCCCGCAGCGCCGCCTTCGACTCGGCGGCACCCACGAAGCCGACCGGCAGGCCGACGACCAGCGCCGGCGCGGCGTCCACTGTGAGTAGTTCGACAAGCGCGGTCGGCGCGCAGCCGACCACCCAGACCGCGCCCGGGCCGACCCGGGTCAGTGCGATCCGCACGGCCGCCGCCGAGCGGGTGATTCCGGCCGAGCGGCCCAGCTCGGCGGCGGCCGGCT
Source organism: Micromonospora sp. M61 (assembly GCF_018070245.1). Taxonomy (NCBI): domain Bacteria; kingdom Bacillati; phylum Actinomycetota; class Actinomycetes; order Micromonosporales; family Micromonosporaceae; genus Micromonospora; species Micromonospora sp. M61. Next base: position 96,237 of record NZ_JAGPYA010000011.1, read on the forward strand.
CGGCGACCGGGCAGACCAGCTCCAGGCCGGCCCGGGTGATGCCGGCGGCGACCATCGCCACGTCGGTGACCACGGGCGCCCCGGCGCGCAGCGCTGCCAGGCCCGACTCCAGCGCCGCCTCGTCGCAGATCAGCTCGTCGACGTACGCGAGGTCGGCGCTGGCGTGCACCACCCGTTCGGTGACCGCTCGGCAGAGCGGCGGCAGGTGCGACAGGTCGACCCGCTCGCGCAGGATGCGGTACGACTCGACCTCGATGGGATGCACCACCCGGCTCATCGGGCTCCTTCGCAGGGGTCGGGCTCGACGACGCGGATCGCGTCAGAGTCAGCGACGACGCGGATCGCGTCAGGGTCAGCGACGACGCGGATCGCGTCGACCGGGCAGATCTCCAGGCACTCCAGGCAGCCGGTGCAGCGGTCGGCGCGGACGGTCAGGCCGCCGGGGACGGGCCGGATCGCGTGCGTGGGGCAGGTGAGCAGGCAGGCGCCGCACCCCTGGCAGGCGCCGATCGTCACGATCGCCACCGGTACCCCCGGGGTGTGACCATCCGGCCGGCGACCAGCCTCGTATCGCTGTTGCCGACCACGACGACGCTGTACATGTCGACCGCAGTCGGGTCCACCGTGGTCAGGGTGGCCAGGTGCACCCGCTCGCCGGGGCGGCTGGCGTTGCGTACCACCCCGACCGGGGTGTCCGGTGGCCGGTGCGCGGCGAGGATGCCGAGCGCCTTGCCGAGCTGCCAGTCGCGTGCCCGGCTGCGCGGGTTGTAGAACACCGTCACGAAGTCGCCCTCGGCGGCGGCAGTCACCCGCCGCTCGATGACGTCCCACGGCGTGTGCAGATCGGACAGGCTCACATAGGCGTGGTCGTGGCCGAGGGGCGCGCCGAGCAGTGCCCCGGCGGCGAGGGCGGCGGTCACCCCGGGCACACCCACCACGTCGATCCGCTCGTCGGCGTACTCCAGGGCGGGGCTGGCCATCGCGTACACCCCGGCGTCGCCGGACCCGACCAGCGCGACCGCCCGGCCGGCGACGGCCTCGGCGACGGCGGCGCGGGCCCGCTCCTCCTCCGCGCCCAGCCCGCTGGACAGCACCCGGGTGCCCGGGCGGAGCACGTCGCGGACCTGGTCGAGGTACTGGTCCAGGCCGACCACCACGGCCGCGCGCCGCAGCTCGGCCACCGCGCGAGGGGTGCGCAGGTCGGCCGCGCCCGGCCCGAGCCCGACCACGGCGAGCCGGCCGCGCGGCGCGTGCCGGGCCACCGCCACTGTGGCCATCGCCGTCGCGGTCTTTCCCACCAGCAGCGTGGCGTCGTCCGGTCGGCCCGCCGGGCCGAGCAGCGCCGCCGCCTCCGACACGCTCGGCGTGCCGACCGCGGCGCGGACCACCTCGCTGGGATGCGGCACGTCGACGGTGGCCAGCCGCGTCGCCGGCCAGGTCACCAGGGGTACGCCGAGCGCGTCGGCGGTGCTCAGGATGCCCACCTCGTCGGCTTTGACGTCGGCGCTGGCCAGACAGCGTAGGCTCGCCGGGTCGAGGCCGGCCTCGGCCAGCACCCGGTGCAGCAGCTCCCCCACCTCGGCGGCCGGTACGCCCCGACTCGCGCCCATGCCGGCGACCAGCGACGGTGGCCGCAGCACGGCGGTCCGCTCGTCGAGCGGCACCACCCGGTCGGTGACCAGCAGCCGGTAACCGCCGTCCCCGGCGTCCTCGTCGGTGGTCTGGACGTTCGGGGGCAGGGCGGGCAGCGGCCAGTCGGCGTCGGCGACCAGTCGGACCGGCTCGCCGTCCAGGATGGCCCGGGACACCGCGGCAACCGCGCCCTGCACGGGCCAGCCGAGGGTGTCCAGCCCCGGCAGGTCGACCGCGTCGGTGGCGGTGGTGATCACCGGTCGGGCGTCCAGCACCGCGCCGACCTGCTCGGCGAGGTCGTTGCCGCCGCCGGCGTGCCCGCCGAGCAGCGCCACGGCGTGCCGGGCGGCCTCGTCGACGACCACAACGGCCGGGTCTCTGCGCTTGTCGGTGAGCAGCGGCGCGAGGATCCGCACCACCGCGCCGGTGGCCAGGAACGCGACAACCGCGTCGCACTCGGCCCAGGCGCCGCGCAGCGCGTCGGCCGCGCTCTCCCCCTCGACCAGTCGGGCGTGCGGCCAGGCGGTGGCCAGGGTGTCGGCGTGCCGGCGGCCGGCGGCGGTGGCCGCCACCAGACCGATCCGGGCGGGCGGGTTCTGGTCGGTCACGGGCGCTCCCCGGTGAGGACGACCACCGGGTTGGTGGCCGCGAGGCGGATCGACCCGCCGGGCAGGTCGGCGAGGCGGGCGGCGGAGAGCTGACTGCCCTCGACCGTGTAGCCGGCGGCGCGCAGCAGACCCACGGCGGGCGCGACCCGGTCCAGGGCGGCCAGGGTCAGCACCACCCGCTCGGGTTGGCGGGCCACCACGGCGGTGAGGGTGTCGGCGCCGCCACCTCCGACGAAGACCGCGTCCGGTTCGGGCAGGCCGGCCAGCGCCTGCGGGGCTCGGCCGGTGACGAGCCGGACGTGCACGGCGTGCGCGGTCGCGTTGGCCCGGATGGTCGCGCCGGCCCCGGGGTCCTGTTCGACGGCGAGCACTGCCGCGCCGAGCAGCGCGCACTCGATGCCGACCGAGCCGCTGCCCGCGCCGACGTCCCAGACCAGCCGGCCCAGTCGGGGTCGCAGCCGGGCGATGACGAGGGCGCGCACCTCCGACTTGGTGATCATGGAGTCGCGGTGTGCGTACCGGGTTTCCGGCAGCGCCCACCCGCCGGCCGGGGCGGCAGCCGGCTGGTTGTCGGAGCGCATCCCGCCGGGTGCGACCCGATCGGGCGCGGCGTCGGTGGTCGCGACGGGTGCGACGTCGGCGATGCTGAGCAGGACGTGCGGGTCGGCCCAGGTCTCGGCGGCGGCCTGCTCGGGGGTCACCGCGCGGATCCGTTCCGCGGCGGTGCCCAGGTGCTCGGCCACCAGCAGGCGGCGGGACCATCCGACCAGGCCGGCGCCCAGTTCGGCCGCACCGGCGCCGGGTGCGGTGAGCACCGCGACCAGCGGCAGCGCGCGGCAGGCGTTCAGGGCCGGTCGCGGGTCACGGCCGTGCGCGGTGACCACGGCGGCGCCGTCCCAGGGCAGGCCGGCACTGGCGAACGCGGCGGCCACACTGGACACCGCCGGCACCACCCGCAGCGGCAGTCCGGCCGCGCGCAGCCGCCGGACGATGCCGAACAGGCCGGGATCTCCGCTGGCCAGCACGACGGCCGGCACCCCGGCGGCGACGGCCTCGGCCAGCCGGTGTACAGCGGGGGCGAGCGGCCCGAGGGTGACGGTGTCCGCGCCGGGCGGTACGGGCACCGCGGCCAGGTGCCGGGCGGCCCCGACGACCAGCCCGGCGGCGGCCAGCAGCGGCGCGAGCGCCGGGTGCGGTGGGGCGCCGGCGGCGTCCAGGCCGACCACTGTCACGCCGGTCGCCTGCGCCGTCCGCGTCATCGGGGCCACCGGCCGGACGAGGCGACGACGTGTGAGCCTGCGAAGTCGACCATCGCCACGTCCACGGTGACCGTCGGCCCACCGAAGCGCCGCAGCACCTGGCGGACCCGCTGGCAGAGCAGGTCACCGGCCGGGGCGAGCAGTCCGGCGGCCTCCCACAGCTCGTACGCGTGCCGCCCGGTGTTGGCCTCGGTAACGGCGGCGACGAGCGACGCGTCGCCACCGGCCTCGGCGGTCACGGCCCCGAGCAGGGAGAGGTCCACCTTGGAGCGCGTGTAGTGCGTCATCAGCACCCCGGCGGCGAGTTTGGCCAGCTTGCCGGCCATGCCGACGAAGACCACGCCGGTCATGCCGTCCTCCACAGCGGCGGTCACCGCGGCCCCGGTGAAGTCGCCGACCTCGACGAAGCAGACCTCGGGCAGGTCGGGCAGCAGCGCGCGGGCGGCCCGCTCGGTACGCCCGCCGGTGCACAGCACCACAGTCGGCTCGCCCTGGGCGGCCATCACGTGCACGGCCTGCACGACGCTGGCCCGCCAGGACGCGGTGGAGAACGGGCGCACAATGCCGGTGGTGCCGAGGATCGAGATGCCACCGAGGATGCCGAGCCGCCGGTTGGTGGTCTTGCGGGCCATGATCTCGCCCCGCGGCACGCTGATCACCACGCGTACGCCGACCTCGTTGAGGTCGACCACCTCGGCCACCGCGTCGCCGATCATCCGGCGGGGGGTGTCGTTGATCGCCGGGCCGCCCACGGTAAGCCCCAGACCGGGTTTGGTGACAGTGCCGACGCCGGCACCACCGGCGAGCCGCAGACCGGGGACGTCGGTCCAGTCCACTGTGGCGGTCAGCTCGGCCCCGTGGGTGACGTCCGGGTCGTCGCCGGCGTCCTTGACCACCACCGCTTCGGCGCGCACCGGTGGCGTGCCGGTCACCTCGCAGCGCTCGACCGGGAAGCGCACCCGCCGCCCGGCGGGCAGGCCGATCTCCACGTCCGGCTGGATCTCCCCGGTGACCAGCGCGGTGACCGCGGCCTTGGCCGCCGCCGTCGCGCAGGCCCCGGTGGTCCAGCCGGTACGCAGCGCGGTGGGCCGCACCTTCGCGGTCCGCGGCAGGTCCGGCTCACGCAGCGGCGGTTCGGCGTACGTCATGGTGTGTGCCCCGGTGTGGCTGTCCCCCCGGTGCGGTCGCCGGCCTGGCGGCGCAGCTCGGCACGGGCGGCCGGCTCGGCCTTGCGGAAGGTGTGGAAGTGCCCGGGGTGGTACAGGTGCGAGCGGGTGCCCTCGGCGGCGAGGGCCGGCCCGACGAGGAACAGGGTGTGCTTCCACAGCTTGTGCTGCTTGACCGTCGCCTCCAGGGTGCCGACAGTGCAGCGCACCACCAGCTCGTCGGGCCAGGTCGCCTGGTACGCGACCACGGCCGGGGTGTCCTCCGGGTAGCCGCCGGCCAGCAGCTCGGCCTGCACCTGCCCGGAACGGGCAGCGGAGAGGAACAGCGCCATCGTGGTGCCGTGCCGGGCGAAGTCCCGCACCCGCTCGCCGGGCGGCATCGGGGTCTTGCCACCCTCCAGGCGGGTGAGGATCACCGACTGGGCCACCTCGGGCACTGTCAGCTCCCGCCCGACGATCGCCGCGACGGCGGTGAACGAGGAGACCCCGGGCACGATCTCCACGGCGAGGCCGAGCGCCCGGCACAGCTCCAGTTGCTCCTGCACCGCGCCCCACAGCGCCGGGTCGCCGGAGTGGATCCGCGCCACGGTCAGCCCCTGCTCGGCGGCACGCTGGTAGAGCGGCAGCACGCCCTCGATGGGCAGCTGCGACGAGTCGATCACCTCCGCGCCGGGGCGGGCGTGGTCGAGCACGTCGGCGTGCACCAGGCTGGCCGCCCAGATCACGATGTCCGCCTCGGCGATCACCCGGGCGGCCCGCACTGTCAGCAGGTCCGCCGCCCCCGGCCCGGCTCCGACGAACCACACCTTGCCGTCGCTGGTCACAGCTTTCCTCCTCGGTGGTCGCGGCGGGCCGGCACCAGCAGCGTCGACAGGTACGGCAGGTCGTGCTGGGCGTCGTCGACCGGGCCGATCCGTTCACCGGGCAGACCCAGGCTGCGCCCGAGCACCGCGTCGGGGAGCCGGCCCTGTCGGCGCAGCTCGGCGAGCAGTTCGGGGTGCCGCCGCCAGCCCTTGTAGGCGACCACGGTGCCCGGCCCGGCGAGGGCGTCGGCGAACAACGCCAGACCCGCGGTGGCGGGCAGCAGGGTCAGCGGTTCGCGTCCCTCACAGAGCGGGGTGCCGCTGCGCGCAGCGAGCTCCTGCATGGCGGTGACGCCCGGAACGGTGGTCACCCGCAGGCCCGGGCGCAGGGCGCGGACGCTCTGCGCCAGGTAACCGAAGGTGGAGTAGATGTTGGGGTCGCCGATGGTGGCGAACGCGAGGGACCGCGCCCCGGCGTCGACCGTCTCGACCACCACCCGGGCGGCGTCGTCCCAGGCGGCCGCCCGGCGGGCGGTCACCCCGCCCCGATCGTCCAGGGCGAACGGCAGTCGGCGCAGCCGGTCCACCGCGACGTGGGGCCGCACTGTCGCCTCGGCCCGCCCGGCATCCGCACCCGCCGGCGTCGCGGCGGCAGTCACCGTGGGTTCGACAGGGTCCGCCATCACGGGTACGAAGACGACGTCGGCCTCGCGCAGCACCCGCACCGCCTTGACGGTGAGCAGTTCCGGGTCGCCGGGTCCGACACCGACCCCGGTCAGCGTGGCGTCGGCGCTCATCGGCACGCCTCGACGAGCCGGCGGGCCGCGTCCGGGTGACCGGCCCAGTGGGTGTGCAGGTAGGAGGCGTGCACCCGACCGCTCACGAAGCCGTGCTCCGCGTCGTTCCAGCGCCACGCCGGCCGGTCGCCGTGCCCCGGGTCGGTGGTGGTGCGGTGGAACTCGTGGCCGCGTACCGGCTCGCCGGCACGGGCCACCGGGGAGTCGGTGACCGCCACGGCCTCGCGGTAGCCGAGGGTGAGCCGGCCGGTCATCCGGGCGGTGAGGTCCAGCCGCCCGCACATCGGTACGTCGTCCAGGGACCGCCCGAGGTAGAGCAGCCCTGCGCACTCGGCCACGATCGGCCCGTCGAAGTCGGCCAGCTCGGCGCGCAGCGTGGTGTTGCCGGCCAGCGCCTGGGCGTACGCCTCGGGGAAGCCGCCGCCGATGACCACCGCGCGGGTGCCGGCGGGCAGTGCCGGGTCGCGCAGCGGGTCGACGGTGAGCACGTCCGCGCCGGCGGCGGTGAGCAGTTCGGCGGTCTCCGCGTACGAGAAGGTGAAGGCCGGACCACCGGCGAGCGCGACCACTGGCCGCTCGGCGCCGGCCGGCCCGCCGACGGCGGTGACCGGGTCCCACGCGGGGGTGGTCAGCGGTGCGGCGGTGCGGGCCAGGTCGAGCACGGCGTCGAGGTCCACTGTGGCTTCGACCAGCTCGGCGAGCGCGGTGACGATCGCCAGGGACTCGGGGGCCCGCTCGGCGACCGGGACCAGCCCGAGGTGCCGGGCCGGCGCGGCCACCTCGGCGGCGCGGGTGACGGCTCCGAGCACCGGCACGCCCACCTCGGCGAGGGCGTCGCGCAGCAGGGTTTCGTGCCGGGGCGAGCCGACGCGGTTGAGGATCACCCCGCCGATGCGCACGGCCGGGTCGAAGGCGGCCATGCCGAGGGTGAGCGCGGCGGCCGAGCGGCCCTGGGCCGTGGTGTCCAGCACCAGCAGCACGGGCGCCTCGATCAGCCGGGCGACGTGTGCGGTGGAGGCGTAGTCGCGGCGGCCGACGGCGCCGTCGTGCAGGCCCATGACGCCCTCCACCACGGCGATGTCGGCGGGTGTGGGGACGCTCGCGCCGTGGCGCAGCAGACCGGCGATCCGTTCCGCCCCGACCAGGAACGGGTCGAGGTTGCGCCCGGGCCGGCCGGCGGCGAGGGCGTGGTAGCCGGGGTCGATGTAGTCGGGGCCGACCTTGTGCGGGCTGACCGTCAGGCCGCGACGGCGCAGTGCGGCGAGCAGCCCGGTGGCGATGGTCGTCTTGCCGTGGCCGCTGGCCGGTGCGGCGACGACGACCCGGGGCAGCGGCCACGGGTCGGTGGTCGTGGTCACCACTCGATGCCCTTCTGGCCCTTCTGGCCGGCGTCCATCGGGTGCTTGACCTTGGTCAGCTCGGCGACCAGGTCGGCGGCGGCGACCAGGCGCGGGTCGGCGTCCCGTCCGGTGATGACGACGTGCTGGAATCCGGGCCGGTCGGCCAGTGTGGCGACCACCTCGTCGACGTCCACCCAGCCCCACTTCATCGGGTAGGTGAACTCGTCCAGCACGTACAGCCCGTAGCGCTCGGCGGCCAGGTCGCGCTGGATCTGCCGCCAGCCCTCCAGGGCGTCGGCGGCGTGGTCGGCGTCGCCGCCGCGCTGGATCCAGGACCAGCCCTCACCCATCTTGTGCCAGGCGACCGGCGCGCCCTGGCCGGTGCGCTCGTGCACCTCGCCGAGCGCCCGGAAGGCGTTCTCCTCCCCCACCCGCCACTTGGCGCTCTTGACGAACTGGAACACGCCGATCGGCAGACCGGCCGTCCAGGCGCGCAACGCCAGGCCGAAGGCGGCTGTCGACTTTCCCTTCATCTGTCCGGTGTGGACGATCAGCAGCGGTCGGTGCCGTCGCTGCCGGGTCGTCAACCCGTCGGCGGGCACCACGCTCGGTTGTCCCTGTGGCATCAGCACGCTCCCCTTCGGGCGATCCTGCGGTTGCGGTCGGTCATCGGTGCCCGTCGTCACGCCGCGACGGGAAGCGCGCTGCCGCGGGTGTCGGGGTGGGTGAGGGCGGCCAGCGGGTGGTGGGGGGCACCCAACTGGGTGGCCAGTCGACGCGCCAGGTTGAGGCGTACCGGGCCGGTCTCGCAGTCGACGACGACGCAGGGTGCACCGGTCGCCGCGAGCACCGCCGCGGCTGCCGCGGCGCGGTCCAGCGGGCGGTTGCCCGCCGTGGCCCGGCCGTCGGTGACGACGAGGACGAGCGGACGCCTCGACGGGTCGCGCAGGCGCTCCACCCGCAGCAGGTCGGCGGCCGCGAGCAGCCCCTCGGCCAGCGGCGTCCGCCCACCGGTGGGCAACTCGGCCAGCCGGGTCGAGGCGGCCAGCACCGACGAGGTGGCCGGCAGCAACGTCTGCGCCTCGGCGCCCCGGAAGGCGATCACCGCTACCTTGTCCCGCCGCTGGTAGGCGTCGGTGAGCAGGGCGAGCACCGCGTCCTTCACGGTGGTCATCCGCTGCCGGGCACCCATCGAGCCGCTGGCGTCCACCACGAACAGCACCAGGTTGCCCTCCCGCCCCTCCCGGACCGCCTCCCGCACGTCGTCCGGGCGCAACCGCAGCGGGCCGCTCAGCCGTCCCCGGGATGCCTGGTGCGGCGCGGCGGCGCGGACCGTCGCCGGCAGGTGCAGCGCCCCGAACCGGCCGGTCGGGACCCGGGCCCCAGTGGTGCGCCCCCGCCCGGTGCGGGCCCGCGAACGCCGGCCCGGCACGCCGTCACCGACACCGGGCGCGGTGAGCGCCCGTGCCTTCAGACCACCCCGCGGTACGGCCACCGACTGCTCGTCCGCGCCGCCGTTGCGCCCCTGGTCCGGGTCGTCTCCACCGTCCGCGGTGTGCCGGTCGCCGGGCTGAGCGTGCCCGCCGGGGTCGTCCGTCGGGCGCTGCGACGAGCCGCCGTCGTCAGCTCCGCTCGGCACCTCGGTCCGCCCGTCCGGGCCGGCGTCACCCTCGGCGGGCGCACTCTCGGCCGGGCCGGGTACACGCTGGTCGACCACGTCGCCGCCGCTCCCCCCACCGCCGGCCGGGCCGCCACCGCCTGATGGGCCGCCACCACCCGGGCTGTCGTCGTCCGGGCCCGGGTCGTCCGGGTCGTCGGGGTGGGCGTCCTGGGCACGCTGCAACGCCTCGTCCAGGCGCTTCTCGTCCAGCCCGGGGGTGTCGAACGGGTCGCGGCGGCGGCGGTGCGGCAGGGCCAGTCGGGCGGCCACCCGGACGTCGTCGATGCTCACCCGGTCCCGGCCGTGCCAGGCGGCGTGGGCCAGCGCGGTACGGGCGGTGACGATGTCGGCGCGCATCCCGTCCACGTCGAACGCGGCGCACACCTCGGCGATCTGCCGCAGCGCGGCGTCCGGAAGTCGTACCCCGGGAAGCCGGCGTCGGGCGTCGGCCACCTGACCGGCGATCTCCGCGTCGGCGTCGGCCCAACGGGCGGCGAAACCGGCCGGGTCGGCGTCGGCGGCGAGCCGGCGGCGGACCACCTCGACCCGGACCTCCGGGTCCCGACTGGCGCCCACCTCGACGGTGAGCCCGAACCGGTCGAGCAGCTGCGGACGCAACTCCCCCTCCTCCGGGTTCATCGTGCCGACCAGCAGGAACCGGGCCGCGTGGCTGACCGAGACGCCTTCGCGCTCGACGTGGCTGCGGCCCATCGCGGCCGCGTCCAGCAGCAGGTCCACGAGGTGGTCGTGCAACAGGTTGACCTCGTCGACGTAGAGCACCCCCCGGTGGGCGGCGGCGAGCAGACCCGGCTCGAAGGCGCGTACGCCCTCGCCGAGGGCCTTCTCCAGGTCCAGCGAGCCGACCACCCGGTCCTCGGCGGCGCCGACCGGCAGCTCCACCAGCCGGGCCGGACGCGTCTCGACGGCGGCACCGACCGGATGCGGCCCGTCCGGGCAGCCCGGGTCCGGCTCGGCCGGGTCACAACCGAAGCGGCAGCCGGCAACCCGGCGGACCGGCGGCAGCAGCGCGGCGAGGGCCCGAACGGCTGTGGACTTGGCGGTCCCCTTCTCACCCCGGACCAGCACACCGCCGATCGCCGGGGACACCGCGTTGAGCAGCAGCGCCAGCCGCATGTCGGCCATGCCAAGCACCGCACTGAACGGATAATTGACGATCACTGTGCCTTCCTTCGATCGCGACTGCGGGGCTCGCAAAACCGGCTCACTCCTCGCGCTCACACCCGGTCCTCCAGGTCGCCCTCACTGGCCAGGTACGTGTCGCGCAGCCGGTCCAGGGTGGCCGGCTCGGGTTTGGCCCACAGCCCCCGGTCGGCGGCCTCCAACAGGCGTTCGGTGATGCCCCGCAAAGCCCACGGGTTGGACTGCTCCAGGAACTCGCGGGTGGTGTCGTCGAACAGGTACGCGGCGGCCAGGTGCTCGTACATCCAGTCGTCGACCACGCCGGCGGTGGCGTCGTAGCCGAACAGGTAGTCCACTGTGGCGGTCAGCTCGAACGCGCCCTTGTAGCCGTGCCGGCGCATCGCGGCGATCCACTTCGGGTTGACCACCCGGGCCCGGAACACCCGCCGGGTCTCCTCGCCCAGCGTGCGGGTGCGCACGTCGTGCGGCATCGCCGAGTCACCCACGTACGCCTGCGGTGACGTGCCGGTGAGGTGACGGACCATCGCCACCATCCCGCCGTGGTACTGGAAGTAGTCGTCCGAGTCGACGATGTCGTGCTCGCGGGTGTCCTGGTTCTTCACCGCCACCGCGATCCGGGCGAAGGAGCGTTCCATGTCGGCGCGCGCCTCCCGTCCGTCCAGGCCCCGGCCGTAGGCGTAGCCGCCCCACACCGCGTACACCTCGGCCAGGTCCGCGTCGCTGCGCCAGGTCCGCGCGTCGATCAGGGGCAGCAGGCCCGCGCCGTACGCCCCGGGCTTCGAGCCGAAGATCCGGGCGGTCGCGCGCCGCTCGTCACCGTGCTCGGCGAGGTCCGCGGCGACGTGCGCCCGCAGGTAGTTCTCCTCGTCCGGCTCGTCCAGGGCGGCGACCCGCCGCACGGCATCGTCGAGCAGCGCCACCACGTGCGGAAACGCGTCGCGGAAGAACCCGGAGATGCGCACTGTCACGTCGATGCGCGGCCGGCCCAACTCGGCGGTCGGCACCACCTCGATGCCGGTGACGCGCCGGGACCGCTCGTCCCACACCGGCCGGCAACCCAGCAACGCGAGCACCTCGGCGATGTCGTCGCCCTGGGTGCGCATCGCGCTGGTGCCCCACACGGTCAAACCCACCGAGCGGGGGTACGCCCCGGTGTCGGCGAGGTGCCGGGCGAGCAGCGAGTCCGCGAGGGCCACCCCGACGTCCCAGGCGTTGCGGCTGGGGATGGCCTTGGGGTCGACGGAGTAGAAGTTGCGGCCGGTGGGCAGCACGTTGACCAGGCCCCGGGTGGGTGAACCGGACGGGCCGGGCGGCACGAACCGGCCGTCGAGCGCGCCGAGGGTGTTGGTCAGCTCGTCGGTGGTCCGGTCCAGCCGGGGCACCAGCTCGGTGGCGGCGAAGTGCAGCACGGCGGCGACGTCCGGGATCGGCTGGCCGGTCACCTCCGCCACCACCGCGTCGACGGCCTCGGCGTCCCAGCCGAGCGTCTCCATCTCGATGACCAACCGCCGGGCGAGGGCCTCGATCAGGTCGACGGCGTCGGCGGCGGTGCCGGCCGGCCCGTCCACCACGTCGGTCAGCGCCACCGGGAGGGCGATCCGCTGCCCGGGCGACGCGAGCAGCGCCTGCTCGTCAAGCCCGTACGCGACGGCGAGCGCCTGCCGCAGGCCGGGCAGGGCGCGGGCGCCACCCCAGATCTGGGGGGCGCGCAGCACAGCGAGGACCAGGTTGACCCGGGGTTCACCGGTGGGTGCGTCGGCGAGGACGTGCAGACCGTCGCGGATCTGCACGTCCTTGACCTCGCAGAGGTACCCGTCCAGGTGCAGCACGAACTCGTCGAAGTCGTCCTCGTCGGGCATCGCCTCGGCGTGCAGGTCGTGGTGCAGCTCGGCGGCGCGTACGAGGTCCCAGATCTGCGCCCGCACGGTGGGCACCTTGGCCGGGTCGAGGGCCTGCACTGTGGCGTACTCGTCGAGCAGTTGTTCCAGTTTGGCCAGGTCGCCGTAGGTCTCGGCGCGGGCCATTGGCGGCACCAGGTGGTCGATCACCACGGCGTGCGCCCGGCGCTTGGCCTGGGTGCCCTCGCCGGGGTCGTTGACGATGAACGGGTAGACCAGCGGCAGGTCGGCGAGGACCGCGTCGGGCGCGCAGTCGGCGGCCAGTCCGAGGCCCTTGCCGGGCAGCCATTCGAGGGTGCCGTGTTTGCCCAGGTGCACCACGGCGTCCGCGCCGAAGCCGCCGTCGGCGACCGGGGCCGCCAGCCAGCGGTACGCGGCCAGATAGTGGTGACTCGGCGGCAGGTCCGGGTCGTGGTAGATGGCGATCGGGTTCTCCCCGAAGCCGCGGGGCGGCTGGATGAGCAGCACCACGTTGCCGAAGCGCAGCCCGGCGAGCACGATGTCGCCGCTCTCGGTGTAGAGCTGGCCGGGCGGCTCACCCCAGTGTTCCCGCATCCGTTCGCGCAGCTCGGTCGGGACCTGGTCGAACCAGCGCCGGTACGTCGGCCCCGGTATCCGGGCCTCGGCGGCGGCCAACTGCTCCGGGGTGAGCCATTCCACGTCGTGACCGCCGGCGGCGATCAGCGCGTGGATCAGCGCGTCGCCGTCCTCGGGCGGTGGAGCGTCACCCAGGTCGTAACCCGCCTCGGCTAGTGCGGCGAACAGGCGGACCGCCGAGACCGGGGTGTCCAGCCCGACGGCGTTGCCGACCCGGGAGTGCTTGGTCGGGTACGAGCTGAGGACGACGGCGACCCGCTTGTCGGCGTTGGGCACGTACCGTATCCGGGCGTGGCGCACGGCGATCCCGGCGACCCGGGCGGCCCGCTCGGCGTCGGCGGCATAGACCGAGAGCCCGTCGGCGTCGATCCGCTTGAACGAGAACGGCACGCTGACGATCCGGCCGTCGAACTCGGGGATGGCCACCTGCATCGCCGCGTCCAACGGGGACAGTCCGGCGTCGCTGCCGGCCCACTGCTCACGGGTGCTGGTCAGGCAGAGCGCCTGGATGATCGGCACGTCCAGGGCGGCCAGGGCGCCCACGTCCCAGGCGTCCTCGTCGCCGCCCCCGGACGCGTCCGCGGCGACCGCGCCGCCGGCCGCGAGCACGGTGACCAGCAGCGCGTCGCAGCGGGCGAAGAGCCCGAGCGGGCCCGCGCCCGTGGTCAGGCCCCGCAGCGAGCCGCAGAAGATCGGCAGCGGGTTGCCGCCGGCTTTGTGGACCGCGTCCGCGAGCACGTCGACGAAACCGGTGTTGCCGGCGAGCGCGTGCGCCCGGTAGAAGACGATCCCCACTGTGGGCCGGTCCGGGTCGGCGGGGTGTTCGCCGTGCACGCCGTACGCCGGGGTCGGTGCGGGCGGGGCGAACCCCTCGCCGGTGAGCAGCACCGTGTCGGAGAGGAACCGGGCCAACTGCGCGAGGTTGTCCGGGCCGCCCTCCACCAGGTAGGCCAGCGCCTGGGTGACGACCCCGGACGGCACTGTGGAGATGGCCATCAGCTCCGCGTCGGGCAGCGTCTCGCCGCCCAGCACGACCGTCGGCACGCCGGTGGCGAGCACCGCGGCGAGGCCGTCCGGCCAGGCCTGTCGGCCGCCGAGCAGGCGTACGACGACGAGGTCGACCCCGTTGAGCAGGGCGGGCACCTCGTCGGCGGCGACCCGGGCGGGGTTGGCCAGCAGGTAGTCGGCGCCGCTGGCGCGGGCGGCCAGCAGATCGGTGTCGGCGGTGGAGAGCAGCAGGATGCGCACGGCAGGCTCCGGAGAGTGACGCCCTGGCCGCCACGGAGGCGACCTGGACGAAGCGGGTGGGTGCGGCGTCAGCCGGCACGACGGCGCGGCCGGCTCGCCGACGCGGACGTCGGGGCCGGTCAGCGCCGGGCGCTCAGCTCAGCGGGCCCGGTGGTCGACGCGGGCGACCTGGAGCACGCCGACGAGGCCGGCCCGGAGCATGCTGGTCCGGCCGGTCGTGGGTGCGGTGTGGCGTCCGCGATGCGGGTCATGACGATGATCGTCGATGAATGAGACGCCGTGCGCCATCGGGTCCTCCTCGGGTGTCCACGCCCTGGGGTACGTCCCGACGGCCGAAGTATCCTGGCTTCCGGATCGACGCTCTCCCCCGGCCTTCCAACCGCAGACACACGGCCGTGACTCACGAGGGGGGATCGCTCCCCGGTGACAGTGGCGGGACCGCGTCGGAATCGCACCGACTTCCTTCACTGCCGTCAGGCCGCGAATGCTGCCACACCGCCGCGCCGCCGGTCAACGCCGACCCCGGCGCTGTCAAGCGGGTGCCAATCATCGGTTTCCACCGATTGGTGCGACCTCGAATCCGCACGCCGTAATGCCCCGGGTCAATGCGCGACGCCCTTTGCTCTGCTTACCTATGTGCACCAGTGACGCTCCGTGTCTGGTGCAGATAGGTAAGCAGAGCAAAGGGAGGTAGCACCTACCCTGGCCTGCGCCGATCGTCCGAGGGTGCGGTGGCATGCGGCACCCTCACCTAGGATCGGCGACCACCGGAGCAGCGTCCGCGATCAATCCCGGGAGTCGATCACCATCGTCGCCATGCGATTCCACCACCTCGCCGGCCGTGTCTGGTTCTGCCCAGGCGATCCGGACCCGGAGGCGGTCCAGGCCGGCGTCGCCGTCGTGGCCGACGAGCGCGGCAGTGTGATGATCGACGCCGAGTCGATGACGCTTGAGCAGGCCCGCTCAGCCGTCGAGGCCGCCTGAACAGACGAGCCTCAGCGGGCGTGCCGTTCCGGGTGGGCCCGGCTCCAGGTGCGCATCCGTTCCGGGTAGCCGGTGCGCGCCGCCTCGTACAGCGGCACCGCGTGCTTGCGGGCGATGGACCCCGCCGCCCGCGGCGTGCCGGTACGACGACGGATCCACTCGCCGTCGTGGGCGATCGCCACCACTGTGGTGTCCGTCGCGGTGGTCTCCGGCTCCAGGTAGAACTCCACCCCCCGCCGGCTGGCGACGAACTCCTCCAGCGCCGCGAGATCCTCGCGGGTCGCCTCCCGGTCCAGCTTCGTCGGGGTCGCCTCGGCACCCCGCGACCGGCGGTTGAACCAGCTCATGACCAGCTCCTCTCCTCGACGCCCCTCCAGTGCAGCACCGAATCCTGGCAATACGCTGCACGCCGGATGGGAGACAGCTGGCCCGCGTCGAAAGAGACGGGTGGAACCACCGGGGCGTACGCGGTGTCATGAGTGTGATCCGAACGGAGGCCTCCCCCTGGACGACGACGCTCTCGTCACCCGCGCTCGGGCCGGTGACCTGGAGGCGTACGACCTCCTGGTCGCCCGGCACACCGCGTCCGCACACCGGACGGCGGTGCTGCTCGGCGCGGGATCGGACTCCGAGGACGTCATCCAGGAGGCGTTCGTGAAGGCGTACCGCAAGCTGTCCCGTTACCGGGGCGAGTCGTCCTTCCGGTCGTGGCTACTCGCGATCGTCGCCAACGAGACCCGCAACCTGCACCGGTCCCGCGGCCGGCGGGACGGGCTCGTCCTGCGGGCCGCGGCGGCGGATCCGACGGCCGAGATCGCCGAGGACGGGGCGGTCGACGCCGTCCTCGCCGGGGAGCGCCGCGCCTCACTGGTGCAGGCCCTGCGTCAACTACCGGTACGCGACCGCGAGGTGATCGTCTGCCGGTTCTTCCTCGACCTCAGCGAGGAGGAGACGGTGGCGGCACTGGGCTGGCCCCGGGGCACTGTGAAGTCGCGCACTTCCCGGGCGCTGGCGAAGCTTCGCGGCCTGCTCGACCGTGAGGAGGTCCGGCATGGGTGACCTCGAACGGGAGCTGCGCGACCTCTCCGCCTGGCTGGAGACACCCGACGCGCCGGACGTGACCGCTCGCGTCCGCGTACGCCTCGACAGGCCGGCGCGCCGGTGGCGTCCGCTTGCCGCGGCGGCGCTCGTCGCCGTGGTCGTGGCGGTGGTGCCCCCGACCCGCGCCGCCGTCGCCGACGCTGTCACGGGGCTGCTGCGCTTCGCCGGTGTCAGCATCGCCACCACGCCCGCCCGCACGCTGCCCGGCGGCACGCCGTCGCCGTTGCCCGGCCAGCGGTCCATCACCCTGGACGAGGCCCAACGGGCGGTGCGGTTCCCGATCCGTCAACCAGCGAAGCTGGGCCCACCCGAGCGGGTGCTGGTCGCCGACCCCGACGCCACGGGCACCTGTCGGGTGGCGACGTTGCTCTACGACCGGGGCGCGCTGCGCGTCGACGCGTTCGACGGTCGTCTCAATCTGGCCTTCCACAAGGAGGTCACCCCGCCGGGAGCGGACTGGGTTCAGGTCAACGGCGACTTCGCGATCTGGGTGGACGGGCCACACGTGCTGTCGTACGTGGACCGCGCGGGTGAGGTCCGCCAGGAGACCGCCCGACTGGCCGCCTCGACCCTGATCTGGCAGGAGGGCGACGTGAGCTACCGGCTGGAGGGTGCCGTCGGCAAGGCGGAGGCGATCGAGATCGCCCGCTCGCTGCGCTAGGTGTTTCCAGGGAACCTGGCGGGCGCGGCCGGTGTCATGACGGTGCGACGAGTCGTCGACGCGTACCGGAAGGGGCGAGATGGTTTCCTGGGGCAGATGGGTGCTGGCATCATCGGTGGTCCTGCTGGCGGGGTGCACGACCACGACCAGTGGCGGGGCAGCCGCGCCGACGAGCTCTGCCGCCAGCACGGCGAGCGCCACGGCCGCCACGGCGAGCGCCACGGCCGCCACGGCGAGCGCCGCGACCGGCTGCGCGGCGCGGGTCGAGACCGGGTCGCTGCCGGACTGGGCGGACGCCGGGTTCAGCGGGGACGCCCGGGTCCCGCACGTGTTCGGCGCGAAGGGTGACATCGTGGCGGTGCTGTTCGCCCATCCGCTGCGCCAGCACCGCAAGGACGGGTCGAACAACAAGATCCTGTGGGTGGCCCGGGCCGCCACGACCTCGCCCGACCCGAGCGCACCGGCGACCCTGGTGATCACCGCGACGCTCGACGGCACCGACACCCGGGTCACCCGGAAGGTCGCCGGCGGACCGGGCCCGTCGATCATCGACATGCCCCAGCCCGGTTGCTGGCGCCTCGACCTACGCTGGTCCGGGCACACCGACACGATGGACCTGGTCTACGCACCATGACGTCGTGCCCTGGCGCCGCCTAGGCTGCGGGGCGTGCTGAAGGACGCGAGGGCGGCGGCGGCCCGCAACAACGCCGAATGGTGCGACATCGTCTGCGGCAGCCACGGGCTGGCCGGGCGTACCGACGACGAGGCCTGGTCGGTCCCGCGCCGCTCACCCCCGTGGTATCCGGACGCGGTCACCCTGCGGCCGGGGGTCGACGCCGAGGCCCTGCTGGCGCGCATCGACGCGGGGCCCGGCGCGTCGGTGAAGGACAGCTTCGCCGACCTCGACCTGTCCGGACACGGGTTCCGGGTGCTCTTCGACGCCCAGTGGATCCACCGGCCACCGTCGGCACCAGCTGCCGGCACACCGCTGGCCCCGGTCAGCACCCCGGACGAGTTGGCGGCCTGGGCAGCGGCACACGGCGGTGGCGAGCTGTTCCGCCCCGCGCTCCTGACCGATCCCCGGGTACGGGTGCTCGCCCGCCACGACGACAGCGGTGTGATCACCGGCGGCGCGGTGCTCAGTGGCGGCGACGGCGGGTACGGCGTCTCCAACCTGTTCACCCGCTCCGACGACCCCGAGGCCATCTGGTGGGCGGTGTGCGCCACCCTGCCCACCGCATCCCTGGTCGGCTACGAGGAAGCCCCGGACCTACCCCCAGCCCGACAAGCAGGCTTCCACCCGACGGGCCCCCTCCAAATCTGGCTCCACCCCTAACCCCCTCCCCCCTTTCACACCGTTGATCATGAAGTTAGCGACATCGACACCGGCGTGTCGCGCCGCTAACTTCATGATCAACGGGGCAGGCCGGGTCGGGGCAGGTGGGGGTGGGGGTTAGGCCAGGTTCTTTAGGTCTTCGGGGGTCAGGGTCAGGGCTCCGGCGGCTATGTTCTGCTCCAGGTGGGTGGGGTCTGCGGTACCGGGGATGGCCAGGACGTGTGGGCCCTGGTGCAGGGTCCAGGCGAGGCGTACCTGATGTGCGGTGACGCCGTGGGCGCGGGCGACGGCCTCGACGGCCTCGCCCTGCGCGGCGCTCGCGCCCGCCTCCCGGCCGGTGCCGGCCAGCGCGAAGAACGGCACGTACGCGACGCCCCGTTCACCGCAGGCCCGGACGAACGCGTCCTGCTCGCGGTAGGCGTCCACCCCGTAGTTGTTCTGCACGCACACCACCGGCGCGATGCCCGCCACGTCGTCCAGCTGCTCGGGCCGGACGTTGGAGAGCCCGAGGTGTCGGATCAGCCCGGCGGCACGCAGGTCGGCGAGCGCACCGAACCTCTCCGCCAGCGGCACCGCACCGGGCCCGCGACCGAGGCGCAGGTTCACCACGTCGAGCTGGTCGCGGCCGAGCCGGCGCAGGTTCTCCTCCACCTGGTCGCGCAACTGCGCCGGGGTGAGCGCCTCGGTGAAGCCCGCCTCCGGGTCGTACCCGAAACCGACCTTGGTGGCGATGACCAGGTCCTGCGGGTACGGGGCGAGCGCCGCGCGGATCAGCTCGGTGGCGTAGCGGGCCGGGCCGGTGCCGACCCGCAGGGTGCCGCCGGGTGAGACGTAGAAGGCGGCCGTGTCGATGTGGTTGACGCCCAGCTCCACGGCACGGCGCAGCAGGGCGACGGCCCGGTCACGGTCAGGGTCGCGGTGATCCGCATGGAGCCGAAGCCCATCCGGTGCACGGTGCGGTCGCCCAGGGTCCAGGTGCCCGCCGCGGCGGCGGTGATCTCGTCGGTTGGCATCGGGCGACCCTAACCAGCCCGGGTACGCGGCGCAGTCGGCCGCGCACCCGATACCGCTCGGCGGTGAATGGGGTTAGTTTTTGTGTGCTGACGGAGCCGGTTCGACGGCGTGCGGCGGGCGCAGCACCCGCACCAGCAGCAGGGTCGGCAGCAGCAGCAGCGGCACCACCAGCAGCGCGCGCAGGGTGCCGACATCGTCGCCGAGCAGCCCCAGCAGCGGCGGCCCACCCAGGAACGCGGTGTAGCCGATCACCGCGACCACGCTCACCCGCACCGGCGCGTGTGCCTCCTCGTCGGCCGCCGCGCTCATCCCGACCGGGAAGCCCAGCGACGCGCCGAGGCCCCAGAGCGCGACGCCGACGATGGCCAGCGGCCCGGAGCCGGCCAGCACGGCCAGGCTGGCACCGACCACGGCGAGCCCGATGGTGCCGCTGAGCACCGGTACCCGACCCCACCGGTCCAGCGCGACGGTGCCCGCGGTGCGCCCGATGGTCATGCCCACGACGAAGACACCGAAGACCGCCGCGCCGGCGGCCTCACTCAGGTCCCGACCGTCCACGAACGCGACCGCCAGCCAGTCGTTGGCGGCGCCCTCGGTGAACGCCGCCACCAGCACGAACAGCCCGATCAGCAGGGTGCGCGGCTCCCGCCAGGCAGCGAGCTGGGCCCGGCGGCGGGCAGCCGGGGTGGCGTCGGCCGGGTCGCCGGCGTGGTCGCCGCCCAACGGCAGGAACGTCCGGGCCGCGAGTGCGGTGCCGATCAGTACGACCACCGCAACCCCGACGAGGTGCGCGCCCACCGACACGTCGAACCGGGCCGCCCCGGCGCCGAGTGCCGCGCCGGCCACCGACCCGAGGCTCCACGCGGCGTGGAAGCGGGGCATGACGGTACGCCTCAGGCGCCGTTCCACCGCCGCGCCCTCGACGTTCATCGCCACGTCGCAGGCGCCGGAACCGTAGCCGAAGGCGACCAACCCGAGGGCGACGACGGCAAACGAGCCGGCCATCGTTGCGCCCAGCCCCGCCACGGTGAGGCCGACCGCGACCAGCACGGTGGCCAGTGTCACGGTGCGGGCCGCGCCCAGTCGCTGGGCGAGCAGGCCGGAGGTCGGCATGGCGAGCAGCGCGCCGACGCTCATCGCCAGCAGCAGCAACCCGAGCCGGCCGGCGGAGAGGTCCAACGCCTCGCGGACCGCCGGCACCCGGGAGAACCAACTGCCGACGGCCAGCCCGTTGAGGGTGAAGGTGACCGCCACGCCGTTGCGGGCGAGCAGCACCGCCCGTGACGGCGGCGGTGCGGTGTCCGGGGCAACGGGACGGCTGGTGGGGGCGCTCACGGGGTCAGGTCCTCTTCCTCGGGGTGATCTCCTCGCACGATCGCACACCTGAGAGCGCTACCACCACAACCGGCGACCGCCCCTTACCGATCCGGGACCGGCCGGGGCATGATGTGAGCAGGCGTTTGTCCGACCTCACGGGCCGCCGTGGGAGGCGACGATGACGGCAGCGGCACACCGACCGGCCACTCTCGAGGACGTAGCGCGGGTCGCCGGGGTGTCCCGGTCGACGGCGTCCCGGGTGATCGCCGGCACGGGGTTCGCCTCGCCGGCTGCCCGGGAACTGGTCACAGCGGCCGTCGACCAGCTCGGTTACGTGCCCAACCCGGCAGCCCGGGCGCTGGTCCGCGGCGGCGGTGGCGGCGTACGAATGGTCGTGGCTGTGCTGGGCACCAGCGCGGCGGTGCTGGAGGACCCGTACGTGCACCGGGTGGTCGGTTCGGTCGCCCGGGTGTGCACGCCCTCCGGGGTCGGGGTGGCGCTGCACTGGTTGCCGCTCGACGACCCACGAGGCCTCGACCAGCTCGACGATCGCAGCGTGTGCGGGGTGATCCTGGTCAACACCACCGAGGACCTGCTGGAGTCGGTGCCCCGCTCGCTGCGCGGCAGGGTGGTCTCGATCGGCGTCGGCTCGGCGAGCGTGCCGTCGTTCGACGTCGACAACGGCGCCGGCTCCGAGGAGGTGCTGCGCCACCTGTACGCGACGGGTCGCCGCCGGATCGCCATGGTGACGGGCCCCCGGTGGCTGCCCTGCGCGCAGCGCCCCGTTCAGACGTACCGCCGTCTCATGAGCCAGGCCGGCCTGCCGGAGCGGGTGCTTCCCGGCGACTTCACGGCGGCGCGCGGCCGGGTGGCGGCGGGCGTGGCGCTGCGTCAGTGGCCGGACGTCGACGCGATCTACTCGATCAGCGACGACACCGCGCTCGGGGTGATGGCGGGCCTGCGGGACGCCGGTGTGCGGGTGCCCGACGACGTCGCGGTCGCCGGCTTCGACGACATCCCGCTGGCCGGGCTGACCGCCCCGGCGCTGACCACGGCGAGCCACCCGGTGGGGCGGATCGCCGCCGCCGCGGCCACCGCCCTGCTGGACGGACGTCCGTCCGCGCCGGTGACCCTCTTCCCGTCCGCCCTGGTGGCCCGGGCCAGCGCCTGAGTCGACGGTCAACACCTCGGCGACGGTTAACCCAGGTCGGGGCGGGTAACCGCGTCGGACGTTTTCCTCGACTGCGAGGGGTGGCCTGTGCCCGACTCCGCGCCGCCGTACCGGACCCCGCAGGACCCCCGGCACGGCCGGTTGACCGCCCGCCGCCACGCGCCGGTGGTGCCGGGGCCGACCGGGCTCGTGCCCATGAATGGCCCCGACGGTGACCAGGTGGCGATGGCGTACGCCCCGGAGTCGGCCGCCGACGGATCGGTGTACCGGTTGGTGCTGCTCCTGCACGGTGCGGGCGGCTCGGCGCGGCAGGGGCTGGACCTGCTGCTGCCCGTCGCGGACGAGCACCAGCTGCTGCTGGTCGCCCCGCAGTCGTCGGCGGCCAGCTGGGACCTGATCGCTGGCGGCTTCGGCGCGGACGTGGCGCGGATCGACGGGCTGTTGGCGACCGTCTTCGACCGCTACCCGGTCCAGGAGGTGACGTTCGGTGGGTTCTCCGACGGCGCCTCGTACGCGCTGTCGCTGGGCCTGGCCAACGGCGACCTGGTCGACGCGGTGCTGGCCTTCTCCCCCGGTTTCGCCGCGCCACCGGTCACCCACGGTCACCCACGGATCTTCATCTCGCACGGCGTCGACGACCGGGTGCTGCCCATCGACGTGTGCAGCCGCCGGCTCGTCCCGCACCTGCACAGCCGTGGCTACGACGTCACCTACGAGGAGTTCCCCGGCGGTCACGAGATCCCACCGCCGATCCGCGCTGCCGCCACCACCTGGCTGACCACCTGACCGGGCCGCGGCCAGGAGGCAGGGCGTCGGTCGGGGGCGCGGTCAGATCGCTGGGAGGCCGAGGGCTTCGTCCACCCGGGCGAGGACGGCGGCGTCGTCGTCGGGGTTGACGCCACGTAGCAGGTCGATGGCCGTGGCCCGGACCTGACCGATGATCATCGCCAGTGGGAGGGCCTGCGTCGAGCCGAAGAGCTGCCCGGCGGTGCGCACGGCGGCGAGCGCCGACTCGTCGGCTCGGGTTGCGTGCTGATCGGCGGTCTCGTCCTGCCTCGTCAGGTCGGCGGCGAGGGCAGCGCCGGCCTCGCGGACCGCCTCGGCCAACGACCGCAGGGCCGCACCCAGCTCGGGTGGCGCCGGGGTGTGCGTCCGGCTGAGTGTCACGCCGGCGCGCGCCAGCACCCGGACGTTGCGTACCGCGTAGTCGATCTGCCGGATCGACTCGTCGACCGACTTCAGCCTACCGATGTGCCGACGTCGACGGACGTTGAGCTGCAGCGCCTCGCCGGCTGCGAGCACTCCGTCGCGCAGGCCGTCGACCCGGGCGTCCATCCCCCGGGCCTGCGTCAGCGCGGCGACCGCCGCGGCCTCGTCGCGGTGGTCAAGGGCGTCGGCGATCCGGCCCAGCAGCCCGGCCAACTCGTCGAAGGTTCGCCGAACCTCGGCGACCAGCGGCGCGAGGGGCCGCCGGGCGTCGACCAGCAGACTGGCCGCGAGCGCGACCGCGCCACCGATCAGCGCGTCGACGAAGCGGAACGGGACCAGTGTGCCGTCCGGTGGTGCGACCACCACCAGGTAGAGCGCGGAGACCGCGGCCTGCACCAGCGTCACGCCGGTGGCGCCGAAGGCCACCGCGAGGAGCACGGTGAGCAGGATGACGGTGAAGACCGTCCAGGTGCTGCCGGGGCCGAGCGCCTGCACGACCAGGTCCGCGACGAGCACCCCGGCGGCGACCCCGAGGACGACCTCGACGGCCCGGCGGATGCGCTGGCCCCGGGCCTGACCGAGAACGATCAGCGCTGCGGCCGGCGCGAAGAAGGGCTGCGGGTGCCCGAGCAACCGGGTGGCGAGCAGCCAGGCCACCGTGGCCGCGACGGTTGCCTCCACCACCGGTCGCCAGCCGTGCCGCACACGCCCGCCAGCCGTCCGCAGACCGCTGAACCGCACCATCGCCAACCTTCCCGAACACCCGCCGACCAGCCCACCGCGACGCGCCGCCCGACCCACGGCACCCCGAGGCGATCGTCTCCCATCACGCGACGGACCTGATCGGCGGGCTGCTCCGAGGAGGCGACGGAGTCGGGGCGGTCAGCGTCCGGTCAGGGCGCGCAGCAGCGTACGGACCGCGGCGCCGAGGTCGGCTCGGCTGGCCGCGCTGCCGGGCTGTGGGGCGCTGAGCGCGCCCGCGCCGACCAGCCGGTCGAAGAGCAGCCCGTCCACGAACGCGACGAACTGGTCTCCCTGCCGGTCCGGGTCGGCGGCCCCTGCCCGGGTCAGCAGGTCCCGGGCCTGCACCCGCAGGCCGGTGCCGTGTTGCAGGATCCCGCGCAGCTCGGGCCGGTGCACCGCCTCCAGCAGGCAGGCGTAGCGGGCCAGGGTCCGGCTGCGACCGGTGCTCAACCACCGGTCGAGCACCTCGGCGACGCCGGTGGCGAGCGCGTCGAGGTCGTCGGCGTCGAGCTGAGGGGCAGGGGTCGGCGGCGGCGGCTGGGTCGGCAGGTCGTACGCCGCGAGGTCGCCGCGGTCGCGCTCGGCGAGCCGTCCCACCACCGCCTCGATCAACGCCTGCCGGGTCCGCAGGTACGCGGAGGTGGTGCCGGGTGGCATCCCGGCGCGGCCGTCGACCGCCCGGTGGGTGAGCGCTCGCATGCCACCGTCGGCGATCAGTTCGATGGCCGCGTCGGTCAGCAACGCGATCCGGTTCGTCCGGGCCGTCACGGGCTCCCCCTTCCGGTGGTCCGCAGGTAGTATCACTCTTCTACAGGTGTAGAAGGGTGATCGACATGGCTGACGCACACGCGGTGGTGGTGGGCGCCGGAATCGGCGGGTTGAGTGCCGCGCTCGCCCTGCACCGGCACGGGTGGCGGGTCACCGTGCTGGAACGCGCCGCCGAGCCGCGCGAGGTCGGCGCCGGCCTGACCCTGATGGCCAACGCGCTGCGCGGGCTCGACGCCCTCGGCCTGGGCCCGGCCGTGCGCCGCGGTGGAGCCGATGCGCCCGGCGGGATCCGCGACCGGCACGGGCGGTGGCTGTCCCGGGTGGACGGGGCGGAGATGATCCGGCAGCTGGGCACCACCGCGCTCGGCGTCCACCGGACCACGCTGCACCGCACGCTGCGCGAGGCGCTGCCCGCCTCGGTGCTGCGGACCAGCGCCGAGGTGGAGCACGTGGAGCCCGGCCCGGACCGCGCCGAGGTGCGCTTCCGGGGGCCTGCCGGCTCACAGACCCTGACCGCCGACCTGGTGGTCGGCGCCGACGGCCTGCGCAGCCGGGTCCGCACGCAACTCTGGTCGCGACACCCCGCCCCGGAGTACGCGGGCTCGACGGCGTGGCGGGCAGCCATCGCGTTTCCCGAGCCGGTCCCGGCCGCGATCAGCTGGGGCCCTGGTGCCGAGTTCGGCATGGTGCCGCTCGGCGACGGCCAGGTCTACTGGTACGGCGCGGTGAACGCCCCGCCCGGAGGGCACGCCCCCGACGAGCTGGCGGCCCTGCGGGAGCGCTTCGGCGACTGGCACGCGCCCATCCCGGCGCTGCTCGCGGCGACCCCACCCGGCGTCGTGCTGCGCAACGACATCCACCACCTGGCCGTGCCGCTGCCCTCGTACGTGCGGGGGCGGGTGGCGCTGCTCGGCGACGCCGCCCACGCGATGACACCCAACCTCGGGCAGGGCGCTGGGCAGGCCATCGAGGACGCGGTGGTGCTCGGCGCCGTCTGCGCCGATGGCGCCGACGGACTGCCGGCCGCCCTTGCGGCGTACGACGAGCAGCGTCGCCCGCGCAGTCAGGCCATCGCCCGGGCGGCGTTCCGGGCCGGCCGCTACGGCCAGCAACTGCGCAACCCTCTCGCCATCGCGGTGCGGGACAGCGCGTTGCGGCTCACTCCGGGCCGAGCCGCCCTGCGCGGCATGGCCCGCTATGCGGACTGGAGCCCCCCGGCGGGTTGAACCGGCCCCGTGACCGCCCGGCCGGTCGTCATCGCGGCGTACTCGGGTGAGGCGAGAAACTGGGTCAGCACCTCGACGGCGCCCGGCGTCCAGGGGCGGCCGTCGAGCACCTCGTCGCCGGAAACGAAGACCATCGCCGCGCCCTCACCGAGCACCACGTCCTCCTGCTGGGCCCGGGTGCGGCCGAGGAAGTAGTGCTTCACCCGACCCAGCTTGGGAAACGGTTGCACGGCGATCGGGCGCAGCGGCCCGTCCGCGCGCAGGCCGGTCTCCTCCCACAGCTCCCGCTCGGCGGCCTGCTCCGGCGTCTCCCCCGGCTCGCCGTGGCCACCGGGCAGACCCCAGACGTCCGGGTGGTGCGGCGCGTTGCTGTCGCGCAGTTGCAGCAGCAGCCGCCCGTCGGGGTCCACCAGGAGCACGCACGCGATAACGACCATTCCCCCAGCCTATGCCGGCCAGGTGGCGCTGTCGGGTAGACGCTCACGCGATGGCAGTGGCGTGCCGACGCCCTACGCTCGGACGGTATGCGGTGGCGGATCGGTTACCGGCTGCGAAACGCGCTCATCGTCGGCGGCAGCGTCGGCATGGGCCTCTTCGGCTGGCAGACGCTGACCGCCGACGTGCCGAGCCGCCCTCCGGCCGCCGACGTCTGCGGCCTCGTCCGTCCCGAGTCGATCGCTCGACTGGTGCCCGACGCGTCGCGGCCGACGATCGAGCGTGGCGGCCGGGGATACGTCCTGTGCGTGTACACCGGCTGGGTGGGTGCGGGCGCCCACCGCGACGAGGTGGTGCTCTGGTTCGGCTACCACCGGCACACGCGGAAGGACGGCGAGTCCGCGGTGCGACGGGCCCGTGCCGACGTGGGCGATTGGCGTTGCACCCGCTGCCGGCCACGTCCGACGCCCGTTCGGATCGGCGATGAGTCCTACGAGCACGGCCTCACCTATGCCGACGACGGACGGCAGACCGCCCAGGTCACCGCTCGGATCGGCACGGTGACGATCGCCGCCGAACTGGACACTGCGTACGCGGCCCGGGACGCCATGTTCGAGGCCGTGCGGAATCTGGCGCAGGAGGTGGCCGCGCGATGCCGCGCAGAATGCTGAGCGAGTCGAACACCGTGTTGGTGTTCGTCGCCGTGGCCCTTTCCGTGGGCGGCTACGCGCTGGGACGGGTCGTCGCCCGGCCGGTCGAGCGCGCACAGACAGCCGTCGTGGACCGGTTTGCCGCCCCGGTGTCGATGCCTCCCCTGCCGACGCCGCCGCACTATCCACTGTCAACTCCACGCGCGATGTCGTCCCCCTCCGGAGGAACCGTCGGTGGCGCGCGCTTCGTCGCGGACGAGGCGGCGCCCCTCGGCGAACCGGGGCTGCCGGTGGCAGCTCTGGTGCCCAGGGGCACCGAATGGCGATGCCTCGTGTCCAGTCTGCCCGGCACCGGCACCGCGTCGACAGCCGAGTGGGAGTGCTCCGAGGGGGCCGCCGACACGACCGGCCAGACGACCTCGCTGCACGTGTTGCTGGCACCGTGCCCGCCGCCCTGCGACGCCGAGGCCAGGGCCCGGTTACGGCCGCCGTTCGTGGACCCGCCCGCCCGGGCCGTCGACGACAGCACCTGGCTTGCCGACCTCCTGTCACCTCCGGACTGGATGGGCCGCCGGACCCTGCACCTGATGATGGAACATGTCTGGGCGGCGCCGCCCGGGTCACTGGGACCGGGCTCTCCGGCACAGACCCTCTATGTGGCGGCCCGCGTGGAGAACTGGCCCGACGACCGACCCACGGCGGAGAAGATCATCAACGGTCTCCGCGGCCAGATGTAGCATGCCGAGGCCCGCGAAAGCGCAGTAGGGCCCAAAGCTCCAGAATAGTCATTCGGGCTGTCGTCGGGCTCAAACAAATGCGACAGCGCGCCGGTACAATCGGCGACTGCCTTGTGACCGATCGCTGACTGCTGACTGTGAAAGCGATCACACACACTGAGCTCATGAACAGGAGAGTCAACCGCGGTAAGGCACTCCGCGTCGCGGTGTGTCTCGTCCTTCTCGCCGCGCTGAGCAGTTGTATGCAGCTCAACATGGGCCTCACCGTCAACGCCAACGACACTGTCGACGGGCAACTGCTGCTGACGGCCGAGAAGTCCGTGCTGAGCGCCCGGAACAAGAACATCACGGCCGCCTTCGCGGAGCTGCGGCAGAACATTCCGGCCCTGCCCCCCGGAGAGGAGACCGGGTACGAGGACAGCAAACTCTTCGGCTCCCAGATCAGTTATCGCAAGGCACCGCTGGCGGGGTTCGACACGGAGAGCGTGAAACTGGTCCGGGACGGCGACCTGTATCGCTTCACATTGCCGCTCGACCCGAAAAAATACGGCGGAATGGTCGCGCAGCAGAATCCGCAACAGCAGCAGGCCTTCCTCAAGCTCATGTCGTTCGAGATCTCGGTGACATTTCCCGGCCGGGTGATCGACAGCAATGGCACGGTGAACGGCCGGTCGGTCAGCTGGCGGGTCGACTCCAACCAGGACAAGCCGAGCGAGCTGCGGGCCGTCGCCGAGGCGCCACCCCGATCGTCCGCCTCGCCGGCCGCCGCCGGGGACGACAGCGGGTTCCCGTGGCTGCTGGTCGGCGGCGGCGCGCTCCTACTGCTGCTGCTCGCCGCGGTGGGCGTACTCCTGGTGCGCCGCCGGCAGGCCGCGACGCCGGCAGCGCCCGGCCCGACGCCGCCCGGTCCGACGTCGCCGGGCCCACCCGTCGGCGCCCCAAGGCCCGGCTGATCCACCTGGTGGCCGGCTCAGCCGGCCACCAGGAGCACCGAACCTCACCACCACCACATCCCGGTCGCACCATCGCAGAAAAGGGGGATCGCCGTGAACGATCTCTTCACCTGGGCAGCTCTGGGGACCATCGCCGGCGCGAGCGCCGCCACCCTGCTGGCCACCAACGTCATCGGCGGGCTGCTCGGCCCGAGCGGCGACAAGTTCCGCAAGTGGATCGCCATCGCCATCGCGCTGCTGCTCTCCTACGTGACAGCGGCATTCGCTGACGACGCCGGCGCCGAGAAGTGGGTCATCGCGTTCTTCAACGCCCTGGTCATCTTCTCCGCCGCGCTCGGCGTCAACCAGTTCCCGCCCGGCAACCGGCAGGCGACGCAGCCGTCGCCGACCCAGGTCGCACAGGGTCGTGAGCCCCGAGTCTTCCGTTCCTGGGTTTGAGGGTGACGTCATGGTCTTCGGAATCATCAGCGCGGCGGTCCAGGTCAGTCTTGGCGCCCTGTTCGGTTTCCTCGCCGGTGGCACGATCGGGCTGATGGTGGGCGCCGTCGTGGGCCTGCTGGTCGGCGCGGTCTTCGGCTGGGCGGTGGCGTCCGCCGGGGTGTACGCGCCGGACGCGCGCGGCATCTTCCTCTTCGTCGTCGACCACACGTGGAGTCTGCTCAACACGGTCGTCGGCGCCATCTACCTGGCCGCACACCTGATCTTCGGGCACTCGCTGGACCGGCCCACCTCACAGGGCAGCGGACGGGTCAGCGTGGTGGAGGGGGTCTCGCCCCGCTACGCCACGACCATCGGCACCGTCTGCGCCGGCTCCAGCTCCGGCATCCAGCGGCACGAGGACGTGCACATCTTCCAGGGTCGCCTGCTCGGGCCGCTCTACATCCCCCTCGTCCTGGCGAACTACGTGCTGTTCACCATCGCCCCGGTGTGGCTGCTCTACCACGACCACACCAACGCCCCGATCAACCGCTTCACCCGGTACTTCGAAATCGGCGTCTACCCGCACGTGTGGAACGAGGCCATCGCGTACCGGATCCAGGGGACGCCGCCGCGATGACCACTGACGGGCGCGGACCGATCGAGACGGCCACCGCCGAGCTGGTCGCCTGGCTGACCAGCGCGGCGGGGGAACCGGTCCCGGTCGGCCCGCCCCGCACGTGCGACGACGGGGACGGGCTCACCCTCTGGCCACTGGAGCTGCGCCCGGCCCGGCAGACCCGCTCCAGCGGCGCGGTCCGTGAGCCGTACCGGTTCACGATCCGTTTCCTGCTCTGCGTGACCGGGCCGGCCGGGTTGTCCCGGCTGGACCGGGTGCTCACCGCCGCGACCAGTGACGGCAGCTATCCGGTCGTCCTGGAGGCCGGTGACCCACCGCTGTGGACGGCGTTCGGCTCGGCACCGCGCCCGGCGCTGCTGATCGACGTACCCGCGCAGGTGGACCACCCGACCCCGGCCGCGCCGCCGGTGCTGCAACCGCTGCGCCTGCGGCAACTGGGGGTGCGTGCCCTCGCCGGCCGGGTGGTCGGACCCGAGGACCAACCACTGGCGGCGATGCGGGTCGAGCTACCCGGCACGGGGTCCGCCACCCGTACCGACCCCGACGGCCGGTTCCTGATCGTCGGCGTCCCGCACGACCCCGAGCACCCGGCTCCGGTCCGACTCCGGCTGACCGGGCGGGGCCTCGTCCTCACCGCCGACGTCGACCCCACCGAGGCCGACATCGTCATCGTCTGCGCGCCACCGACCCACTGACACCCACCCGCACAGGAGGACCGATGCCCAGCTACTTCTCCCCCGGCATCTATGTCGAGGAGGTCCCGAGCGGTGCCCGACCGATCGGCCCGGCGAGCACCAGCATCGCCGCGTTCGTCGGCATCGCACCGGACCGCTCCGCCCACCTGGGCAAGGCGGTGCCGGTCAACAACTGGACGGAGTTCCTGCGGCTCTTCGCCGGCGGTGAGGGGGTGGAGAGCACCCCGCTGGCCCGGGCGGTCTTCGGCTTCCTGGACAACGGGGGCGCCCGCTGCTGGGTGGTCAACGTGGGTGAGGGCGGCGCGATCACCGGCAGCGGCCAACGCCGTGGCGGTCTGCAACTGCTGGAGGCCGTCGACGAGATCTCCATCATCGCGGCGCCCGGCTTCCATGACGTGGTGTCGCACGAGGCGCTGCTCAGCATGGCCGAGCGCACCCGCACCATGGTCGCGATCTGCGACCCGGCACCGGACATCGACGACATCTCCGCGTTGACAAGGGTCGCCACGCCGTCGTCGGGCAAACCCCCCAAGCCCGCCGAGGGTACGGGCGGCGGCTCGGGCGGTCCCGGTGGCGGCTCGACCCAGCCGGGCGGCTCCGGTGGGCACGAGGGGGCGGCCTACCGGCCCCGGCAGTCCGAGTTCGGGGCCTTCTACTACCCCTGGCTGCGGGTCCGCGACCCGATCAGCGGCGAGTTGGAACTCACCCCGCCGAGCGGGCACCTGGCGGGCATCTGGGCCCGCACCGACGCCCTGCGCGGAGTGCACAAGGCACCGGCCAACGAACCCGTACGCGGCGCCGTCGACCTGGGCTACCTGGTCACCCGACCGGAACACGACGTGCTCAACCCCAAGGGTGTCAACGTGATCCGCTACTTCGCGGGTGAGGGCATCCGGGTCTGGGGTGCCCGTACGCTCGCCGCCGAGGCCAGCGAGTGGCGCTACCTCAACGTGCGGCGACTCAGCATCGCCATCGAACAGGCCATCGCCAACGGCACCCGGTGGATGGTGTTCGAGCCCAACGACTTCACCCTCTGGCGCTCGATCCGGCGTGACATCGGGGCGTTCCTCACCCGGGTGTGGCGCGACGGCGCGCTGCTCGGGCGCAGCCCCGAGGAGGCGTTCTTCGTCAAGTGCGACGAGGAGACCAACCCGCCGGACGTCCGCGACGCCGGCATGGTGATCGCCCACATCGGCATCGCCGTCGTCAAGCCCGCCGAGTTCGTGGTGTTCAAGCTGAGCCAGTGGGCCGGCGGCACCGAGACCGAGACGATCGGAGGCTGACATGCCCACCACCGCCACCCCGCAGCCCGGCGCCCCGGTCGACCCGTACCGGGCGTACAACTTCCGGTTGCTCATCAACGGCGTCACCAACGGCCACTTCACCGAGATGACCGGGCTGGAGGTGAACATTCCCGGGCAGCCGTACCGGGAGCACGGCCTCGGTCGGATGCGGATGGTGCCCGGCCAGGCCGAGTACGAGCCGGTGACGCTGCACTTCGGCCTCACCGCCTCCCGCGAGCTGTGGGACTGGGTGAACGCCACCGCGCAGGGCACCCTCA
This sequence comes from Micromonospora sp. M61, assembly GCF_018070245.1. Taxonomy (NCBI): domain Bacteria; kingdom Bacillati; phylum Actinomycetota; class Actinomycetes; order Micromonosporales; family Micromonosporaceae; genus Micromonospora; species Micromonospora sp. M61. Next base: position 128,025 of record NZ_JAGPYA010000011.1, read on the forward strand.
ACCGGCGCAACGTCTCGGTGGTGCTGCTCGACTCGATCGGCACCGCCGAGGTGCTGCGCTGGAACCTGATCGACGCCTGGCCCACCCGGTGGCGTGGCGCGCACCTCAACACCCTCAGCCACGAGATCGCCATCGCCTCGTTGACCCTGCGCTACGAGGGACTGGAGCTGGAGACCGGCGGTGCCACCGCGCCGACACCCGCGTAGCTGGCTGGCCGGCCGGCTGCGCTCGGCCGCCGGGGCGGTGCAGCGCCTCGCCGGCCGGGTCGAGCCCACCGGCCACCTCCCGCAACGGCCGCCCCCGGACGCTCCGGGGGCCGCGCCACGCCGCTTCGGGGAACCCCCACGGCACTGGCTGGACCTGGTCGCCGCTCACGCCCCCGGTCTGCTCCGCGACCTGGACCTCGACGCGTCAGCGACCGACGCCGGGCAGATCCGGGGCCACGACGACCAGCAGGACGGCCTGGCGACAGCCGCCGTGGCCCCGGAGGACAGGCCGATCCGGGGGGCGGACGGGCCGATCCGCTGGTCCCCGGCGGACCGACGCGGCACGCCGGCCGGGGAGGACACCAGGCGTTCCGCCGACACTGACGGATTCCGCGCCGGCGGCACCCGTGGCGGGTTCGGCGACACCGCCGGCACCAGCCGGACCGACGCGGTCACCCGGCCCGGTGGCCGGGGTTTTCGTGGGCTGTGGTCATCCGGAAGGCCGGGCACCTTCGGCGCACCGGGCGGCGCCGCCACGGCGGACGGCGTCGAACCCGTCGACGGCACTGGACGCGCAGGCATCGACGCAACGGTCGGTGACCTCGGAACGGCTGGCCGACACAACATCGCAGGCCAGCACGGCACCGACGGCACGGCGACCGGCGTCGACGGCAGGGCAATCGGCGTCGGCGGCACGGCGATCGGGATCGGTGGCACAGCATCCGGCGTCGGCGGGCCCCGCACGGTGGACGGGGCCGGCAGGTCGGGCGGATCCCGGTCAGCGGGCGGGACCCGGCGGTCGGACGGCGCGCCTGACGGCCTGGCGAGCGGCAGCGCGATCCGCGGCGGCGGTGCGGTCGGCGGTGGCGGCTCCGACGCCGCGGTGACTCCCGGAGGACCCGGCGGGGGCACGCCCTTCGAGCCGTCGGATCGGCGCATGCCGGGCCGGGTGTGGGACGGTTGGCGCCTCGGCTCACCGTTTCGGCGAGGCCCGTCGATCGGGTCGGCCAGGCCGTTCGGACCAGCGCCACGGGGCGACACCCCGGCCGTAGGCGGAGACGGGCTGCCCCGAGCGAGCGACCGTCCCCTCGCCCCTGAGGAGTTCCTGGACGGTCTCGATCCCTCCGGCCCCAACTCCACCGCCGACGGCACGGGGTGGGGCGGGCTCGCGGCGGTCGAGGCCGCCGACAACGGTCCGTGGCCGGCGCTACCCGGCGAACGGAGGTGGTCCGAACAGCACGCCGGCCCGCGCCCGGGACAGCACCGCGACCAGCGCGCCGGGCACCCGGGCGGGTGGCGTGGCGGCGACGTCGGAACGGTCGGGGCCGGGAGCGGCGGGTCGACGCGCGATCCGGGTGGCGGAGGGTGGCCGGCGAGCAGGGCGTTCCGGTCGACCGAGCGGACCACCGACCCGTGGCCTGCGCTGCCCGACGACGGAACGTTGTGGACGGTGCCGGGTGACGCCCTGGACGCCGCCCAGCTCGGTCGACTGGACCGGGAACAGGCGGGCGACTGATGGAACGCGTCGCCTTCCTCATCGACTCCTCCGGGGAACGGGTGGACTGCCTGCTCAACCCGGAGACCGTGCAGGTGACCCGGCTCGCCGGCGTACGCCATCGGGGTGTCGCCGGCGGGCAGCTCACCGGGTCCGGGCTGGCCGACGACCCACTGGTCTTCACCGGCGGGGGCCGCACCGAGCTCGTGCTCGACCTGCTCTTCGACGTCGACTTCGTCCAGGCGCAGGTCCGTCCCGCCGACGTGCGGGTGCTGACCCGTCCCCTGTGGATGCTGGCGGAAAACTCCGCAGCCGAGCACGGGTGGCTGCGGCCACCGCTGGTCCGCCTGGTCTGGGGCAAGACGTGGAACGTGCCCGGTGTGATCATCGCGGTGGCGGAGCGGTTCGACGCGTTCACCGGCACCGGGTCACCCCGACGCTCCTGGCTGCGGCTGAAGCTGGTCCGGGCCGCCGAGACGGCCGATCAGGCGGAGGCCGGCTTCGCCGAGGAGCTGGCCGCCGCGAGCACCCCGACCGCCGCACCGGGCGGCGCGGTGATCGCCGCCGGCGACGGTGCCGCCGAGCCGGGCCGTTCCGGGGTGCGCTTCGACCTGCTGGCCAACGACGCGCTCGGCTCGCCGCTGCGCTGGCGCCTGCTGGCCGAACACAACCGGATCACCGACCCGCTGTCGGTGCCGGCCGGAACCACGCTCGCCGTGCCACCACCCGGCGCGCCGAGCGGCGGATCGGTGGTGGTTGCGGTGACCGGCGCCGCGCGGGCACTGGCCGGCGCGGTGGGCGCCGGCGCGTCGTTCGTCGGCGCCTCGATCGCCACCGCGCCCGCCGCCTGGGGCCCGACGGGCCCCACCGCCACCAGCACCAACCCGGGGGGTACGCCGTGACGAGCGTCGCGCCCCGGGCGTTGATCGTCGTGCTCGACGGCGTCGAGCTGGCCGGCGCGGCCCGTCAGCGGATCCGCTCGCTGCGGGTGGCCGCACGGCTCGACCAGCCCACCCAGGCCGAGTTGGTGCTCGCCACCAGCGCCGGGACCGGCGCGTTCGACCCGGCGGTCCGCCCCGGGACGACCCTCGACGTACGGCTGACCGATCACGCCGACGCCCTGTTCGGCGGAGAGGTGACCGCCGTGGAGGTCGAGTACGCCGCCGACGGCGCGGCGGTGCTGCGGCTACGGGCGTACGACCCGCTGCACCGGTTGCGCAAGCGGCAGGGGTTGCGGGTCTTCACCTCGGTGACCGCCGCCGAGCTGGCCCGGGAGCTGTGCGGCGACGTGGGGCTGGAGGTGACGGCCGAGGTCGACGGCCCACGGCTGGAGCGGCTGTTGCAGCACCGGCACAGCGATCTGGACCTGCTGCGCGAGGTGGCCGGTCGGGCCGGGCTGCACCTGGCCGCCGATGGTGACGGGGTGCGGCTGGTGACCCTCGCCGGTTACGGGGAGCCGGTCGCGTTGACCCTCGGCGCGGGCGTGCACACCCTGCGCCTGTCCACCAACGCCGACCAGGCCAGCGGTGCGAGCGTGGCTTTGGGCTGGCACCCGCAGCGGGCCGAGGTGATCAGCCAGCAGGCCGACGACGCGCGCTGCGGTCGACCCGCCGGCGACCGCCCGGACCCGGCCGACGTGGGTGCCGACGGGGTGCGCACCGCCGTCGACCAGCCCGGTCGCAGCGACGACGAGTTGGCGGCGCTGGCCCAGGCGCGACTGGACACCCGGGCGGCGGCGCTGGTCACTGCCGAGGGGGTGGCCGAGGGCGATCCGGCGCTGCGGCCGGGCCGGCGGATCGCCCTGACCGGTGTGCCCGACCCGGTCGCCGGGGCGTACGTGCTGACCGAGGTGGTGCACACGGTGGACGGCAACGGGCACCTGACCCGGTTCTCCACAGTGCCGCCGGTCGCCCCACCGACCCCGGCCGGTGGGACTGTGGTCACTCTGGGCACCGTCACCGACGTCGGTGACCCGGACGGGCTGGGCCGGGTCCGCCTGACCCTGCCGGCGTACGGGGACCTGGACGCCGGCTGGCTCGCCGTGCTCTGCCCCGGCGCGGGCCGGGGAAAGGGCCTGGTGGCGCTTCCCGACCCGGACGACACCGTGCTGGTGGTGCTGCCCGGAGGCGAGCCGGCCTCGGGCATCGTGCTGGGTTCGCTGTTCGGCGCCGTCGAGCCGTACGACGCGGGCATCGACGACGGCCGGGCGCGGCGCTGGACGCTACGCACCGCCGGCGGGCAGTCGATCGTCGTCGACGACGTGCAGCGCAGCCTGCGGCTGGCCACCGAGGGCGGCAGCTATCTGGAACTGACCCCCGACCTGGCCACGCTGCACGCCGCGTCCGACCTGGTGATCTCCGCACCCGGCCGGGCCATGGTGGTGCGCGCCCGCAGCGTGGACTTCCTGCACGCCGAGTCGACCGAGGACCCGACGACCGCGGCGAGGCAGGCCCGTTCCCTCGCCCGCGCCCACCACGAAGGAGGCAGCTGATGCGCTGGATCCACAGTGACTCCGTGATCACCTGCGACCACGACGGCCGGGTCGACAACCGGCCCTCGCAGCAGTGGGTGACCGTGACCGCCGTACCCGTGCTCGTGGACGACGACCCGGAGGGCCGCGACATCGTGGCCTGCCCCAACTACGGCCCGACGATCAAGCCGTGCGGCAGGACGCTGAACGTCCGCGTCGGCTACAGCGACTGGCTACGGGTCGACGGGCACCGGGTGGTGCTGTCACACCTGGAGGGGTTCACCGACGGCACGCCGCCGGGGCTGGTCCACCACACGGTGCGGGACCCGCGCCAGCGGTTCCTGGGGGCGGACCGATGAGGGCCTTCCGCTTCGTCGGCGCCGGCTTCGACGCCGGCCGGAGCGGCGGGTTGGCGCTCACCGCGGCCGGCGGCCTGGCGATGACCGAGGGCGACGAGAGCGTACGGCAGGCGTTGTTCCTGCTCCTGTCGACGACGCCCGGCGAACGGCTGATGCGACCCGGGTACGGCTCCCGGCTGCACCGGTTGGTCTTCGCGCCCAACGACGACACCACGGCCGGCCTGGCCATCCACTACGTCCGGCAGGCCATCGCCCGCTGGGAGCCGCGGGTCGAGGTGATCGACGTGGACGCCGGGCCGGATCCGGACGACGCGTGGCGGCTGGTGATCCGACTGGACTACCGGGTGCGGGCCAGCCTGACCCCCGGGCAGCTGGTGTTCTCCGTGGATCTGCTCCCGGTCGACGAACCCGCGCAGGGAGGACCCTCATGACGCTGCCCGTGCCGCACCTGGACGATCGCGGCTTTCTCGACCTGGTCACCGAGGCCCGGGAACGGATCCGGCAGTCCTGCCCGGAGTGGACCGACCTGTCGGCGCACGACCCCGGCATGGCGCTGGTGGAGGCGTTCGCGCACCTCACCGAGGTGATGATCTACCGGTTGAACCAGTTGCCGGAGAAGGCGTACGTCTCGTTTCTGAACCTGCTCGGGGTCTCCCGGCACGCGCCCACCGCGGCCTGGGCGGACGTCCGGTTCACCCGCAACGGCACCGACCGCGGCGCGGTGCGGGTCCCGGCCGGTCTGCGGGTCGCGGCGGCCCGGGGCGCCGACCCCCGGCCGGTCGTGTTCGTCACCACCGAACCGGCGCTGCTGCCCGCCGACGAGGAGTCGGTGACGGTCCGGATGCACCACTGCGAACCGGTCGAGGCGGAGCTGCTCGGCGTGGGCACCGGCCAGCCGGGTCAGGTGCTGCGGGCCGCCCACGCTCCGCTGACCCACACCGCCGAGGCGCTGGACCTGCTGCTCGGTGTGGAGGTGCCGTCCGGCACTGTGGAGCTGGGCGCGGCGGCCCGCGAACACGACGGCCGCACGTTCGAGATCTGGCGACCGGTGGACAGCTTCGCCGGGCTCGGGCCGCAGTCCAAGGCGTACCTGGTGGATCGCTGCTCGGGGACCGTCACCTTCGCCCCGGCCCTCGACCTGCGACCCCCCGCCGCGCCCGGCCAGCTCCCGGCGAGCGGGGCGACGGCGGTGACAGTGGCGGCCGTGCCGCCCGCCGGGCGGCAGATCCGACTCTGGTACCGCGCCGGTGGCGGGCCCACCGGCAACGTGGCGTCGGGCACCCTGACCAGCCTGCGCGATCCGCTACCCGGGGTACGCGTCGACAACCCCACGCCGGCAGCTGGCGGCCGGGAGATGGAGGCGCTGGAATCGGTGCTGCTGCGCGGCCCGTACGAGTTCTTCGCGCAGCAGCGGGCCGTCACCGCCCGCGATTTCGAGGTGCTCGCCACCAGCTCCGGCGCGGTGGCGAGGGCCCGGGCGTTCACCCGCGCGGCGGTGTACAGCTTCGCCCGGCCCGGCGAGGTCGAGGTGGTGCTGGTCCCGTACGTGCCGCCGACGGCCCGCCCCGGTGGCCGGCTGCCGGTGGCGGTGCTGCGTGAGCACGAGGTGCCCGAGGCACGGCGTCGGGTCGAGGCGGACCTGGAGGAACGCCGGATGGTCGGGATCCGGTCCCGGGCGACCTGGGCGCGCTTCAAGGCCGTGTCGGTACGGGCCCGGGTGGTGGTCCGGCGCGAGGAGGACGTGGACGCGGTCCGCAGCCGGATCCACGACCGGCTGCACCAGACGTTGAGCCCGCTGCCGACCGCGCTCAACCCGACCGGCTGGCCGTTCGGGGAGCCGCTGCGGGCGTCCAACGTCTACCGGCTGCTGGAGCACGCCGAGCCGGGCGTGCGCTACGTCGAGTCGGTGCGGTTCGTGGTCGACGAGGCGCCCGATGCGGTGGTGCGCGCCCTCGCCGTCGACCAGTACCAGCCCCGCACCTGGTACGCCGGTCGCGGCCCGGTGCTGTTCCGTTCCAGCAACGGCGGCGCGGGGTGGGAGCCGGCCGGCCGCTTCGACGGTGAGACGGTGCTGCGGGTGGCGCCCGCGCCCGCGCCGGTGCGGCCGGGCATCGTCGCGCGCCCCGGCTCGGTGGCCGTGGTGACGCTGCGCGCGTCCGGTGGCTCCCGGGTGCACCTGAGCACCGACCTGGGCGAGACCTGGTCGCTGCTCACCGACCTGGACTCGCGGATCTCCGACGTGGCCTGGCTGGACCGCGACGGCGCCGGCGCGCTGCTGGTGGCCACCGACACCGGCCTGTACGAGGTGTCGTTGCTGCCCGGCGCGGTGCCGTTGCAGATCCTGGTCGACCCGTCGGACGCCGACCGGGGGTTCTACGCGGTGCGCGCGTTCGTCTCGGAGCGCGGCGCGCCGGGTGTGGCGGTGGCGGCGCAGGCCAGTTTCGGGGTCTACCTGTCGACAGCGGGTGGCCGACCCGGCAGCTTCACCCATGTCGGTTTGTCCAACGTGGACAACCGGGTCCTCGCCGTGCAGTACGACGGCCCGGCGACCCTGCTGTGGAGCGGCGCAGGCGAGCCGGACCCGAAGAAGCCCGGCCAGGGCTGCCACCGCACCCGGCTGTTCGAGTCCGACGTGAAGTGGCAGAGCATGCAGGCCGGCTGGATCGGCGGCACCTGCCGGGACCTGGCGTTCGCCGGGCCACTGGCGGTGGCGGCCACGCAGAGCGGCGGGGTGCTGCGGTTGGACACCCTGGCCGCGCAGCCGCAGTGGCAGTCGGTGTCGGTCAACTGCGGGCTGCCGCTGCGCGACCGGACCCGCTTCGTACCCGTCGACGCCATCGCCGTGAGCGGTCCGACGGCCGGCGGCGCGGCCGGCGGGCCCGGTGCGGCGGAGCGGCTGATCCTGGCCGGCGGCGAACGCGGCGTCTACCGCAGCGCCGGGGCCGTCGACTGGTCGCCCAGCGCCAACCAGGCCACCGCCGACGTGGTGACCGTCCCGGATACCTGGCTGCTCTGCTCCGGCGAGCACGACATCGAGGTGGTGCGCCAGGATGCGACGCTCGGCGATTGAACGGCTGCTGCCCGCCGCCTACCAGCGGGCCTGTGTCCCCGGCAGCGTGCTCTGGACGCTGCTGGACGTGATGGAGGCGCTGCACGCCCCGGACGAGGCGATCCTCGCCGAGGTGGACGCCCTGTTCGACCCGTACCGGGCGCCGGACGGACTGGTCGTGCGCCTGACGCGGTGGGTGGCGATGGACCACGTGGTGGCCTCGCCCCGGCCGGACACCCCCCTGCCGCTGCCCGTGGGTCGGCTGCGTGACCTGGTGGCCAACGCCGCTCTGCTGGCCCGGTGGCGCGGCACCCCGTACGGAATGCGCAGAGCCCTCGAACTGGCCACCGGGTTGCCGGGCTTCGCGATCGACGAACCCGACGAACAGCCCTTCCACGTCGTGGTGCGGGTGCCGGCGGCCGCCGCCGGCCAGCTCACCGTGATCACCCGCATCGTCGAGGCGGAGAAGCCCGCCTCGACCACCGTCGAGATCGTTCTCGAAGAGGAGTCGTCATGACCACCGAGTGGGCGGTCGTCGCCGCCGCCGAGCAGTTCACCCTCGACCCGCGCAACAGCGGCGAGCTGACATTCACCGTCTCCAACCCGGGCACCGCACCGGACACAGTGGTGTTCGACGTGGCCCCCGGCGACGGCTCCCAGCGGGCGTGGTTCACCGTCGCCGAGCCGCAGCGGGTGGTCCCCGGGCAGGGTTCGGTGTCGTTCCTGGTCAAGCTCGCCGTGCCCGCCGGCACCCCACCCCGGCGCTACGACATGACCGGCTTCGCGTACTCGGCGAACACCGCTCCGGAGGAGAGCTCCCGCTCCAGCGGCCGGGTCACCTACGAGGTGCGGGCGGTCGCGCCGCCACGGCGTACCCCGTGGTTGTGGATCGCCGCGGCGGTGGCGCTGGTGCTGGTGGTGGTGACAGTGGGGGTCGTCCTGCTGACCCGTGACGGCGAGCCGGCCCCCGGCGAGCCGCGGGTGGTCACCGTCGAGGCGGAGAGCCTGGTGGACGCCGCAGTGCTCAAGTCGCCGCAGAACAGCAAGGCGGCAGTGGGTGCGCAGCCCAACTGCTGCGGGGTGACCTGGTCCGGCGACAAGCAGCTGTTCTTCACGGGGCTGGCGATCGGCGATCAGGTCACCGTGACGGTGCAGATCCCGACCGACGGCACCTGGCGGTTCGCCACGGTACGGACAACGGCCCCCGATTACGCCAACACCGTCTTCACCATCGACGGCAGCCAGGTCGGCGACACGTTCCTCGGCTTCACACCGAAGGTGCAGAAGACGGAGTTCCTGGACGTCGGAACGATCCGGCTGGCCAGGGGGCCGCACCAGGTCACGCTGCTGGTGATTGGCAAGACACAGGGCACGAACTTCTACTTCGCCGGGGTGGACACGATCCGGTTCACCGAGGTCGTGGCGCAGGCCGTGACGCGATGAGCGGTCGGCAGAAGGCGCTGCTGGGGCTGTTCGCCGTCCTGCTGGTGGCGTTGTTCGTGGTCGCGGTCGGCGCGGGCGGTGGCGACCGGGGTGACCCGGGCGCCCGGCACGGGTTGGTCGACCGGTTGGGTGCGCTGGGCGCCGAGCGCGCCTCGGTGGACCCGGCCACGGTCAGCGCCGACTGCCTTGCCGAGGTCGGCCGTCTGGTCTTCTCCGGCGGTTGCGTGCTGCGGGTCGCCGACCCCGGCGGGTTACGCACCCTGGTGTTGCGTAGCGCGGCACGGTTCACGGTCGTCGCGCCCGCTCCGGGCGACGCCGACCTGACCATCCGCGACGAGGTGGAGCCGGCACCGGACGGCACCGGCGCGGTGGCGAAGGTCGCCGTGGACCAGGCCACCGAGGTCGGCGTGCGCTGTCCCGGCCTGGGTTCCTGCACGGTCTTCGTGGCCGCATCCTGACCGGCTCGTTCCGATTCGAGAGGAGGCCGCCGTGGGTGACCTGCGCAAGCCGTTCCTGCTGCTGGCCATGCTCGCCATCGTCCTGGCGATCGGCGTGGAGCTGGGCGCCGGGCTGCTGCTCGGCGGCGCCGACGCCGGCGCGGCCCTCGCGGACAGCGCCGGAGCGTTGGACGTCGAACTCGACGACGTGTCCGGGGTCAGCGAGCCGTCCGGTCGGGGCACCGGCTATCTCGCGTTGATCGACGCGGTGGCGGTCTGGAGCACCGGGCTGTTCTGCCTGGCCCTGCTGCTGCCCGAACGCGTCCAGGGCCGGGTGCAGGGCGTCGCCGGCCTGATCTTCTCGATCATCCTGATCATCGTCGGGCTGGTCGCGCTGGTCATCGCGTTCGTCGAGCTGACGATCATGGTGTCGCTGTTCCTGGCCGCCCCGTTCGGCACATTGGCGTACCTGGCCCTGTGGGGGTTCTTCCCGGTCGGCGAGGCGGCGGTGCTGCTCGGGCTGGTGCTGCTGCTCAAGCTCGTCTGGGCCGGGCTGCTGGTGGCAGCCCAGCCGCGATTCCTGCAGAACAAGGGTCTCGTCCTGCTGATCCTCACCACACTGCTGTGCACTGTCGTGCTGGAGTTCCTGCACAACCTGGTGCCGGTGATCCTGGTCAGCATCGTCGACGACGTGGCGGCACTGGTCTTCGCGATCATCGCGATCATCTGGGGGCTGGTGCTGCTGATCGGCTCGATCCCGGCGATCGTCAAGGCCATCCGGGTCACCGCCGCCCTGCCAGCCCGCGCCAGTGCCACCACCCGCCCCTCGCCCCGTTGATCATGAAGTTGTTGCCCTGACACGCCGGGCGGAGTGGCAACAACTTCATGGTCAACGCGCGGTGTTGGCGAGGGCCGCGGCCTGGGCGCGGTTGAGGGTGCCGTCGGCGACCACCACCGCGTGCCGGCCGCGACGGTCGGTGCCGGCCGCGACGGTGACCGGCTCGTCGAACGCGAACGCCACCCCCACACCCGGGTACATGGCGGTCCGCGTGAACCACCGGTCGCCGTCGCCGAGACCGGTGAAGACCAGGGTGTACGCCCCACCGTCCGGCCCGGTGCCGCACAGCGCGACCCAGGGCTGGGCGGAGCCGTTGACCGCCTCCTCCCCCGTCGCCGTGGCGCTGAACACCGACGCCGGGGCGGCCGAGACCGCCCGCCAGAAGAACCCGCCGTATCCGGCCCCGCCGGGGCGGCCGTTGGTGGCCGGGCTACCCAACCGCACGTCCTGCCGCGCCGGGGCACTCAGCGTGTAGTCCACCTCCAGTCGCCAAGCCGACACACCGTCGCGCGGGTCACCGCCGCTCGGCCCCTCGCTGGTCAGCGCGACGGCACCGGTCAGCGCTACCGCGGTGAGCTGGCGGTGTTCGGTGAGCAGCACCGCGCCGTGCGGGTCGCGCCACTCCAGCCGGTGGGCCAGACGGTCGGCGGCCCGCTCCGACCAGCGGACGTGCGCGATCCGCCCGTGGTCGTCGCGCCAGGTGTAGCCGACGTCACGCACGTAGGTGCGCCCACCCCAGAGGTTGGTGCCGTTGACGTCCTGCACGGCCAGGGAGGCCCCGAGGTGCCACACGTGGTCGGCGGGCAGCGCGTCGGTGACCACCGTGCCGCCCAGGGTGCGTACCGGGTGCAGGTACGGCCGGGGTCCGTGCCGCGCGTCCAACGCCGGGTCGAGCACGTACCGGGCCACCTCCGTCCCACCGACCAGCAGCCCGATCTGCTCGTCGGTCGTGGTGGCGTCGGCGGGCCCGGCGGCCCGGGCCGGACGATCGGCGGTCATGGCAGCTCCGGGTGGGCGGGAACCGGTGCGGCGCCCGTCGCGAACCGCTGACGGCGGGCGACGGCGTGCAGGGCGGCCACTGTGTAACCGGCGAGGATCGGCACAGCGACCGGGGTGACCAGCACCGCGAGCAACCCGGCCAACGCGGTGACGCCGGTGAGCGCGGCCCAGCGGGTGGGCGCGTCGAGGCAGGCGCGGGCGGCGGACCGGGTCGCCGCCCGCCACCGCCCGCCCCCGTTGCCGCCCACCTCGACCACGACCAACCCGGCGTACCCGGCCAGGCCGGCCGCGACCAGTGCCGTCACCAGCAGCGCCACCGGGCCGCCCGGCACCCGGCCGGTGGCCAGTGCCGCCAGGTCGGCGGCGAGGAGCCCGGCCACGGTGAGCGCGAGCAGACTGACCGGCGCGCCCGGCAGCACCGAGCGCCCGAACCGACGCACTGTCGTCCGCGCCGACGGCCAACTGCCGGTACGCGTCCAGTCGTGCACCGCCGCGCTGGCCGTGCCGACCGCCGCCGCGGCGGTGACCAGTGGAACCGCCGCCAGCACCAGCAGGATGCCGAGCAGCGCCAGGTCGGCGGCGTCGCGGGCGACGTCGCGCCAGTCCCGCCGCTCGCCGGCCTCCTCGGGTTCAGCCCTTGATGCCACTGGTGTTGATCCCCTCGACGAGCATTCGCTGGAACGCGACGAAGAACAGGAAGACCGGCAGCAGCGACAGCACCGACATGGCGAACATCGGCCCCACCGCGCTTTGGCTGGTCGAGTCGATGAACAGCGTCAACGCGACCGGCACTGTGTAGTCCTCCAGTTGGGACAGGAAGACCAGCTGCCGGAAGAAGTCGTTCCAGGTCCAGATGAACGAGAAGATCGCCGTGGTGACCAGCGCCGGGCGGCTCAGCGGCAGGATGATGTGCCGGAAGATGCCGTATGGGCCGGCGCCGTCGATCCGGGCCGCCTCGTCCAGCTCGCGCGGAACGCCGCGCATGAACTGCACCATCAGGAAGACGAAGAACGCCTCGGTGGCCAGGAACTGCGGGATGAGCAGTGGCAGGTAGGGCCAGTCGCCACCGACCAGCCCCAACGTCCGGAACAGGATGTACTGCGGCACGATCAGGACGTGCTGCGGCAGCAGCAGCGTGCCGATCATCACGGCGAACCACATGCCGCGCAGCCGGAACCGCAGCCGCGCGAAGGCGTACGCGGCCAGCAGGCAGGAGAGCCCATTGCCGACCACGGTGAGCAGGCTGACCATCGCGCTGTTGAGGAAGAACCGGCCGAAGCTGACGTCGAAGTTGGACCACCCGGCGGTGTAGTTGCCCGGGGTGAACCGCTCGGGCAGCAGCCCGAGGTTGTTGACGATCTCCTCCTGGGACTTCACCGAGGTCCCGATCATCCAGAACAGCGGGTAGAGCACCACAGCGACGATCACCACCAGGATGAGCAGCCGCAGCACCGGCCGGCCGCCGGGCTTTCGGCGCGCGTTCGGCGGCGCTGTGGTCGGCGCCGCGCTCGTCGGGGTCGCCGTCACCATCACCGGTCCTCGCCGTCGGAGTAGTGCACCCAGAACCGTCCGGTGCTGAAGAAGATCGCGGTGATCACCGCGATGGCGAGCAGGAACACCCAGGCCATCGCGGAGGCGTAGCCCATGTCGAGCTCGGTGAAGCCGGTGATGTAGAGGTTCAGCGTGTACATCAGGGTGGAGTCGACCGGGCCGCCGGTGCCGTTGCTGAGCACGAACGCCGCGGTGAAGCCCTGGAAGCCGTTGATGGTCTCCAGCACCAGGTTGAAGAAGATCACCGGCGAGAGCATCGGCAGGGTGACGTTGCGGAACTGGCGGAACCGGCCGGCGCCGTCGACGGAGGCGGCCTCGTACAGCTCGGTGGGCACCTGCTTGAGCCCGGCCAGGAAGATCACCATCGGTGCGCCGAACTGCCAGATGGCCAGCACCATCAACGTTTCGAGGGCCCA